>JBGOYP010000111.1:0-7377 GCA_041479785.1 Candidatus Aminicenantia bacterium
AACGGCGAAGCCTACAACTTTTCCGAGGTGCGCGACGAACTCATCGGACGCGGACATGCCTTCAAGACTCATTCGGACACGGAAACGATGGTCCACGCCTTCGAAGAATGGGGGCCGGATCGATTCCTCGACCGGTTTCGCGGGATGTTCGCCTTCGCCCTCTGGGACCGGAAAAACCGTCGGCTGCGGCTCGTCCGTGACCGCGTCGGCATTAAGCCCCTCTATTACACGCTTCTCGCCGACGGGACGCTCGTCTTCGGCTCCGAGCTCAAGACGATCCTGGCTCATCCCGGCGTCCCGCGTGATGTCGAACCGGTCGCCCTCGACCTCTTTCTGACGCTCGAATACATCCCCGCGCCGTTTTCGATCTTCAAGAACATTTATAAATTGCCGGCGGCTTCCGTTTTGACCTATGAGGACGGACGCGTCGACGTTCGCGCCTACTGGGACGTCGCGCCGCCGGCCACGCCGGACCAGCGCCTCTCCAAGCGCTCGGTCGCCCTCCTCCGGGACGAACTCTACGCCCTTCTCAAGGAATCGGTCCGGCTCCGCCTCGTCAGCGACGTGCCGCTCGGCGCATTTCTCAGCGGCGGCATCGATTCCTCAACGATCGTCGGGCTGATGCGGGAGCTCGGCGCGTCGCCGCTGCGGACGTTCTCGATCGGGTTCAAGGATGCGTCCTACGACGAGCTCGGCCACGCCCGCCGCATCGCCCGGCTCTTCGAAACCGAGCACGAAGAGCTCGTCATAGAGCCGCAGGCCCTCGAGCTCACGAAAAAGCTCATCCGCCACCTCGACGAGCCGCTCGGCGATTTTTCGATTTTTCCGACCTTTCTCGTCTCCCAGATGGCCCGGGCTCGCGTCAAAGTCGCACTTTCGGGCGACGGGGGCGACGAGCTCTTCGGCGGATACGAGCATTATCAAGCCCAGAAGATCGCCCGGATCCCGGGAGTCGCGCCCGGCGCGAGGGCCGCCGGACGTGTCACGCGCCGGTTCAGCCCCTCGGACAAGAAAAAGGGCGCGTGGAACAAGATGCGCCGGTTCAGCCAAGCCTTCGACCACGACCGGTCGCTGCGTCATCTCCGCTGGATGATGTTCCTGAGCGACGCGGACAAAGCCGTCCTGTACTCCGAGGACCTGAAAGCGAGCCTTGGAGGCGTTCAGGGGATTTCGGCGCGCGAGCCGTTTTCAAGCCTGTACAAGCGCCTCGAAGGGTTCGACCGGACGACGGGCGAGCTCTATCTCGACCTCAAGACGTATCTCGTCGACGACATCATGGTCAAGGTGGACCGGATGAGCATGGCGACGTCGCTCGAAGCCCGTGAACCGCTGCTCGACCATAAGCTCGTCGAGTTCGCCTTCCGGCTACCCGGCCGGCTCAAGCTGCGGGGGCTGACGACCAAGTGGATCTTCAAGACGACGGTCGAGCGACTGCTGCCGCGCGAGAACATCTACCGCAAGAAAGAGGGCTTCAGCATCCCGATCAAGCACTGGCTCCGCGCCGAGCTCCGGGAGCTCATGGAAGATCATTTAAGCGAGACGAGGTTCGCGGCGGCCGGATTCTTCAATTACGGTCCGGTCCGGGCGATGATGGATGCCCATACCGCGGGCCGGGAGAACTACAGCCACCAGCTCTGGGCGTTGCTCCTCTTCGAAATCTGGCGCGAACAGTATCTTAAATAGGGAGACACAATACTCATTTCCCTATTTCGATACAAAAAACCGTTCTTGTCCCCGGCATAATCTTGAACGCTTCGGCCACGGGCAGCCCGGGCACCCAGATGATATCGTTCCCCGAGCATACGACCGGGACCCGGTCGCGCTCCTCGGCCGGAACGCCTTTCTCTCTCAAGAGTTCGTTCAATTTTTTCCGCCCCGGTGCGCCTATCGGACGGTAGCGGTCGCCGTCGTTCCGGGACCGGACGACAAGAGGAAAGCGGAGCGCGGCCGCATCGCAATAGCATCTCCGGCGGTCGTTGAAGGCCGGACCCGTGCCCGGCGTTTTGCCTGATTTTTTCCCGACGAGCGTCAATCCGGCCTCACGAATCTCGACCGGACGTTTCCCGCTCCAGGGATAAGCGAACGGAGAACGCGGCACCGGTTTCGAGACGGGAACGATCATCCCTCGCTTTCGTCGGAGACGCCGTCCGCCCGGCAGGGTTCGTTCTCCGCCGTCCGCGAGAGCAAGCACCGCTTCGACATCCTCGAAGGCGACCCGGCGAAGGTCGCCGCGAAGCTGTTGGATGAATAGCCGGACGAGCCGCCGGGACAGGCCGCGGGGCTCGCGCGCCAAGGCTTCGGCGTTCAGAGCGGGCGCGCCGCCCTTCTCGACGATCACCTTTTTTCCTTTTTCGAGGGTCGCCCGGTCCAAGGCTTCGTCCTCATCGGCCAAAATCAACGCAGTCCGGCCGAGGATGGGGACGATGTTCGGCTCGAGGTTGCGTTCGAGATAGGGGATCAAACGATAACGGAGCTTGTTGCGAAGAAGGCGCGTGTCGAAATTCGTCCGGTCGGTCCTGAACGCGAGTTTCTTTTGCCGGAGATACGCCTCAACCTCCCGGCGCGTGAATCCCAGAAGCGGCCGGATGATGCGACCCCCGACGACCGGCCGGATCCCAGACAACCCGCGCGTCCCGCTCCCCCGGAGCAGGCGCATCAGAACGGTCTCCGCCTGGTCGTCCAGGGTGTGGCCGGTCGCGATCTTCGTCGCCCCCGTTTTGGCGGCGGCCTTTTCCAGGAATTCGTAGCGGAGAATGCGCGCGGCCTCCTCGACGTTGAGCTTTTTCGTCCCGGCGAACGATTTGACGTCCCGTCGGCCGACGACGGCCCGCAACCCGAGAGAGCGCGCGGCGGCACGGACGAACCGCTCGTCACCATCCGCCGCCCGGCGCAGCTTGTGATTGAAATGGGCAACCATGACCTCGAACGGAATTTTATTTCTCAGCTCGAGAAGAAGATGGACGAGCGCCGTCGAATCCGGACCTCCCGAATAGGCCACGAGGACCGTGTCGCTGGGGCCGATGAGGCCGGCCTTCGCGACGGCGTCGTTGAATCGGGCAGAGAGTCCGGCGGCCATGGCGAAGTTCCGTTTGGTATGGATATTCTAACATGCCAAGGGTGGAACGGTGGAAGAAGTTCAGAAATTTAATTTATTGACAAATCCGTAGCTCATCGTATAAAAATAAGTTATGAAAAAAACAACTTTTATCTGTCTTTTTCTGGCCATGACCTGCTTGGTGTTTCCCCAAAACAAAAAAGGGAACCTGATCATCGGCACGGACGTGGGGTCGGGGTCGTTTTACTTCGGCAATTCGGAAAGCGGCAGCTCCACGAATTCCGATGTCTACAAATCGAGCTACACGAGTTTCTCTCTTGGCGTGTATCCGACCATCGGCTATTATTTTACGGATAATCTCGTGGCAGGGACTTATTTTGCGGCGACTTTTAGCACAAATAAGTATAAAAGCAGCACAACCGCCAATTCATCGACGTCAGAAAGTAAATCCTCTTATGTTTACTTTTCCTTGGGGCCGTTCGCTAGATTTTATTTGGGCCAAGACAACGGAAAAGGAAGGCTATTCGTCCACGTCAGTGCCGGATTCAGTTTATATCCGGTTTACACGTACACCTACACCCCCAGTGACGGCTCGGGGTATACATCCAAATATGAGAAATATTTCCCGTGGAATTTGGGTCTAAGGATCGGCTACGAGCATTATCTCAATACCACGATCGGTCTGGAATTATATATCGGGTATACCTACACCCATTCCAAATATGATAATGCGTATGACTATCCGACGGCCGAAGATTATACGTATAATTACGCGAGCAATGACAACGGTATCACGATCGGCGCAGGCCTGCAAATTCACTTGGATTCCCTACTAAAGAAGAAAAAATAGGCAGGGGGAGCGCTGAACCGCCCCCTTGCGTCAAACAAGGGGGATTTGAGGGCGTTTTAAGATTGCCCAAAACGCCCCCATATTTTCTTGGCGATGAACAAGTAAAGCTTTTTAACATTCCGAAGTCGCGTCCAAGAATCTAGTAGTGATGTCATCCCCTCTTCTCCCCTTGTAGCCAAGGGGAGCCCCGAAACAGGTTCGCGACTTCGGGGTGGTATGGCGGAGGAGGGATTCGAACCCCCGACTCTGCGGATATGAGCCGCATGCTCTGACCGTCTGAGCTACTCCGCCGAAGGTGGGCTTCATTGTAGAAAAATCGTTCTGTTAAGTCAATTTGGAAGGGACGACGATTGCCCGGGTCCGGTAGTCTCTGATAGAATCTCATCCAACTGCCCCATGACAAGTCGCGAAATCGTCACCGCGATCCTCCGGGACAAGACCTGTCCCGAACGTATGGGCGTCCACGAGTGGTTCTGGCAGGACACGCAGCGGGAGTGGGAACGCCAGGGCTTGCCGCCCGGCGTCAACATGTTCGACCATTTCAACCTCGACGTCCGGGAAGTCCAGGGGTCGTATTTCCGGACGTCCGGCCTCCCCGTCGATGACCAGGTCATTGAAGACGAAGGCGAGACCGTCGTCAAGCTCAACGGCTGGGGCGCGCGCCTCCGGGAATGGAAGGACCGGCCGGGCGTCCCCGGACACATCTCATTCGAGCTCACGAGCGAAGAGGTCTGGGCCCGAAAATATCGCGACCCTCTCCTGGAACTCGACCGCAGGCGGTTTCCCGATTGGGAGGGGCTCCGGCGAAGCTATGCCGGCCTGAAAGCCTCGGACCGCTTTTTCGTCTACCACCAGATGCTTCTTGTCGAAATCATGCGCCGGGCGATGGGCGATGTCGTTTTCCTGGAAGCCATGGTCCTGAATCCGCGGTGGATCCATGATTTCTGCGACGTCATGACCGGGAACATCATTCTCCATTGGGACCATATACTCCGGGAGGTCGGAAGACCGGACGGCCTCTGGACGTACGACGACATGGGTTATACTCAGGCCCCGTTTCTATCGCCGGCCTTCTACCGGGAATTCCTCCTGCCCTATCACAAGCGGATCACATCCTTCGCTCATGACTGGGGGCTGCCGGTCGTTCTCCATTCCTGCGGCCGGGTCCGGCCGCTCCTGCCTCGTATCGTCGAGGCGGGATTCGACGCTCTCCATTCGATGGAGGCGAAAGCGGGCCAACATGTGATCGAATTCTCCGAAATGATCCGGTCCACGAGAAAAGAAATGGCCCTGGTCGGTAATCTGGACATCCGGGCCTTCGAATCAAACGACCCCAAAACGCTCGAAGCGGAGATCGTCCCGAAACTCGCCGCCGTCCGGGCCGCGCGCGTCCTCTATGTCTTCTTCAGTGACCACTCCGTCCCGAAGTCCGTAAACCTCCGGACTTACGAACACGCCCTGGACTTGTTTTGGAAATACGGCCGATACTGAGGTAAAGGCATCGACTATCGTTTTCCGGATTCGAAAACCTCCGCGAGCGGGACGCCCGTCGAACCCGTCGGAGCGGCAATCCCGAGGTAAGAGGCGAGCGTCACGGCCAAATCCTGCGGGCTGACGCTCCGGCCGACGACTCCGGCCCGGATGCCGGGCCCCGCCACGAACAACGGCACGTGAATGTCGTATTCATAGGCCGAGCCGTGCATGGCCGCATAGTGCGTAGGTTCGTTTAAGAGAAACCACCCCTGGCGCTGGATGAGGAAGACATGACCCGACCGTTCGGGATGGAACGAGGCTTGGAGCATGTGCATCACCGGGATATCGGGGACGGCTCCCGCGATCAGCGTCGACCGTGTCACGGCGTACGCGACGCCCGGTTCGGTTCGGAGCACCTCGGATGCCGCTTCTTCTACGGCCGCCTGGCTCAGGCCGAGTTTGCGGATTTTATCGGTCGCAAGGAAGAAACAGGGATTGTAAAACCCGCGGACGAGGTCCTCGGTCGTTTTGAATTTCTTCCGTAGGGCATCGCTCAGCCGAGCCTGGACCTCCGCCATATGGAACCGCCCGGCCGGAAATCTCTCGGCCTGGCGGACTTCGGGGATCAGGTCCACGCCGTGGTCCGCGGTGAGGACGATGATTGTGTTCGACAACCCGACCGCCTTGTCGACCGCCGTAAAAAGCCTGGCAAGAAGCCCGTCGACGCGGCGGACCTGGTCCTCGTACTCGAGGCTATCAGGCCCGAAGGCGTGGCCGATGTAATCCGTCGCCGTAAAGCTGATACCCAGGACATCCGGAGACGGTCCCCGCCCGACCTTCTCGGCCTCGAGCAACGTCAGGACGAAATCGAGCGTCAGCTCGTCGCCGAACGGCGTCGTATCCAGGACGTCAAAAATCGGACCGGCCGCGTCCTTCGGAAGCGGATGGGGAAACGTCCGGCCGAGGTCGAGCGGAGGTTTTTCGGCGGGACGGTCATCGGCTTGGCCGGCAAGATACATCGAGCGGTCCATCAGCAAGTCCCAGGAGCGGCCGGCCAGCCGGGCGGCGGGCCGGTCGGCGTTCCAACGCGAGACCCAATCCGGATAAGCGGGATAATAGAACGAACTCGTGACGAACTCGCCCGTCGGGGCCCAATACCAGAAGGCCTTTCCCAATCGACCCGCGGCAAGAATCGCCCCCCGGTCCTTCAGCGAGACACCGAATGCGCGGGACGTCCCGCCGGAGGCCCGTACGACCTCGTCGGCGACCGTCGTGCTCGTCAGGTTGCGCGGCGATGCCCCTTCATGGACGCCATTCTCATGGCCTAGGATTTTCGACGCCGGGTCCTCGAGGCAATAGACATGGTCTCCCGTCACGGGGTCGAACCAATCGTTGGCCGGGATGCCGTTCTGGGCCGCGTCCGCGCCGGTGAAGAGGACGGCGTGGCCGACCGCGGTCAGGGTCGTGGCGTGGCGGTGGCGGGCGTTGACGTACCAAAGGCCGTTGTCCATCAAATACCGGAAGCCGTTCGGACCGAACTTGCCTTTGTGAAGCGCGACCGCGTCGGCCCGCAGCTGGTCGATGACGATAAAAAGCAGGAGCTTCGGCCGTAAAGCGGAGGCGGATTTTTGACAAGAGACCGTGACGGCCACGGATAGTAGGATCGCAAACAGCACGACCCAGGTCGGGAAGCGGTTTTTTAATGAGCGACGCAAACGCCTATCGATCATCGAATGTGTCCTCCTCGCTTAGAATGAATCCTTCGCGTCCAAATCAAAAATCGGCCTACTTGACCCGGACCTTCTCTTTCCAAATGGCGTCGAATCGGCCGTTGCCGTCGACATCCACCAGGATCGGGTTGGTCAGGGCATACGGGATGGCAGAGTCCGCCGGCCGGCCGTTGTTCGCGACCTGCTGGATAAGGGGGAAGAGCGTTTTCAACCCGACCACTTCGACCGCGATCCAGGCGTCGGTCGAAAGCTCAAGCCTGACCTTTTGG
>JBGOYP010000112.1:0-7360 GCA_041479785.1 Candidatus Aminicenantia bacterium
CGGTGTCTTCGTCGTTATTCCCAACCTCGATTGCCTCCGGGTCAAACTCTATTACAAGTACACCAAGGTCTCGGCCACGAAAAATGAAATCGACGTCCAGTTGGGCGGACCTGAATACGGCATCGGCCTGAGCTTCGGCTTCAACATTTTGAACAAGGTCGCGTTCATCATTCAATAGCGGCCGAGCCTGGAAATCTCAAACCGTCCCGACGCCGAGAGCGCCAAGACGGCCGTCGAAGAAAAGCGAGGGTCCGGGCTCGGTCCCGGCTTTTTGAGTTTTTAAAAAACGATCGTAATCCCGCCGCCGTATTCCACCCCGCCGAGCTCGACCTGGACCTCGCCCTCCCGGGCCGTGAGCCGGGTGTATTTCGCCGTCCCGAATAGGCGCAACGGCGAGTCTTTTCCGAACTGCAGATAGAGGCCCCCGAGGAGATGGTAGCCGGAGACCACGTTCATCGTGGTCGCGATGGGGTTGTTCTCGTAGTAGAAATAGAAGTCGGCGCCGCCGCCGGCGAACGGCCTCAGGACCGACCCGGGAAGGACATAGCGGACGCCGAACGACAGCGGGATAAGGAGGAACGTCGTCGTCTCCTCGGTGAACGTCAGTTTTCCTTTTTTGGAGAAACCCCTAAGCTGGGCGTAAAAGTCGAAGCCGTAGGCGAGCGAAGACGAGAGAGACAAGCCCACGACGGTCCCGCCTTCGCCGTAGACCTCTTTGAACCGGGCGTCGGGGATCGTGTATTGGCCGAGGTAAAACTCAAACGTCCCCTGCTCCTTGGGGGCGGGGGTTTGGGCAAACGCGGGAGCGGCAATGGCCAATAACGCCAGCCCGGCAACAACCTGTCGGAATGAGCGGGATGTCATCGGGCCTCGCGTCCTATATAACATTGAGTCGCCGGTTAAGTCAACTTATGGGCAAATATGATATAATTTTTTTTATGAGCAAGCGAAAATCGAAGCCTGCCGGGCGGGCCCGCCGGCCGAGGACGAAAGGCAGGGCCGCGGCCGCCGAAATCGCGGGCATCGTCCTGCTCGCCCTGGCGGTCTTCATGCTCATCGCCCTGGTCAGTTTCGACGCCCGCGACCCGTCGCTGTTCAGCGCCGCGGCCGCCGGAGTCCGCGTCCATAACTACGGCGGCAAAATCGGCGCCGGATTGGCCGACCTTCTCCTCCAGGTGTTCGGCGTTCCGGCCTTCCTCCTCGCGTTCATGACCGGCACGCTCGGGCTTCGGGCCGTTCTCGCCGGCGAGGACAAACGTCTCGGACGAAAAGCGGCGATGTTCGCGGTCCCCCTGCTCATTCTCTGTCCCCTGCTTGTCCTTCTCTTTCAACGCGTCGCCTTCCGCGGGACCGAGATCCAGGTCGGCGGTCTGCTGGGCGACCTCGTGAACTCCGGCCTGAACGGCCTTTTCAGCAGCACTGGTACGCTCATCGTCCTCCTCGCCGCCGGCGCGCTGTACGTCATCATCGCGACAGGATTCTCGTTCAAAAAGCTCTTGCTGGCCGTGGGCCGGATGTTCTCGTTCGCGTTCCAAGAAGTCCGCATCAAGATCGCCGAACGCCCCAAGCCGGCCCGGGCGCCCGCGTCCCGGGCGGTCGAGAAAAAACCGGGGCCCCCGGCCGAGGAGCCTGAAGAAGCAAAAGCCGGCGGCGAGGCCGCGCCCCCGCCCGCCGAGCCGGACGAGACGAAACGCGACCGCCGGGAGCGGAAACGGCTCGAGCGGGAGAAATCCAAGGAGCTCGTTTCGAAACCGGTCAAGCCCTTCCAACCCGAACTGCCTAAGCCCGAGCAATTCGTCCTACCCGAGTTCGACACCCTGTCCGGATATCACATTCCGCCGCTCACGCTGCTCGACCCGGGGAAGCCGGTGGAGAAGATCGACAAGAGCGAGCTCTTCGAGAAAAAAACCCGGATCGAGGAAAAACTCCGCGAATTCCGGGTCGAGGGCGAGGTCAAGGAATATCATCCCGGCCCGGTCATCACGACCTACGAGTTCTATCCGAATCCGGGCATCAAGATCAGCCAAGTAGCGAACCTGTCGGAAGACGTCTCGCTGGCGCTCGGCGCCGAGTCCGTCCGCATCCAGCGCATCCCCGGCAAGTCGTCGCTCGGCGTCGAGATCCCGAACAACAAACGCGAGGTCATCAAGCTCCGCGACATCCTCGCCTCGGAGAACTTCACCCGGTCGACGTCCAAGCTGACGTTTGCCTTAGGCAAGACCGTCCACGACGAAGTCTACGTGACCGACCTCGACGTCATGCCCCATCTCCTCATCGCCGGGGCGACGGGGACGGGCAAAAGCGTCTGCCTCAACGCCCTGATCGCGAGCATCATGTACAAAGCCTCCCCCCAGGAGGTCAAGTTGATCCTCATCGACCCCAAGCGGCTCGAGTTCACGCTCTACGACGGGATCCCCCACCTTATGAGCCCGGTCATCAACGACCCGAAAAAAGCCGGCGTCGTCCTCATGGACGCGGTTAAGAAAATGGAGCACCGCTATCACCTCCTCAGCCAGCATAAGGTCCGGAACATCGAACAGTTCAACCACCACGTCGTCCAGACGCTCCAGGAGAAAAAGGGCCGCCTCACCGAGGACGAGCGGGCAACGCTCCGGCCGCTGCCGTATATCGTCATCATCATCGACGAGCTCGCTGAGCTGATGATGGTCGGCGCCCAGGACGTGGATTACGCGATCGCCCGGCTCGCCCAGCTCGCCCGGGCCGTCGGCATCCATCTCGTCCTCGCCACCCAACGGCCGTCGATCGACGTCATCACCGGGACGATCAAGAACAACTTCTCCAGCCGGATCGCCTTCCGCGTGCCGTCCAAGGTGGATTCGCGCGTCATCCTGGACACGGGCGGCGCGGAAAAACTCCTCGGCATGGGAGACATGCTCTTCATGCCTCCGAACCAGGCGCGCCCCATCCGTCTCCATTGCGCCTACGTCTCGATCCCGGAGATCCGGCGCCTCGTCAAGTTCGTCCGCGAACAAGGCACGCCGGAATACGACGAACGCATCCTCAACGTCATCAAAAGCACGGGCCCCTACGAGTGGGACGACCTCGGCGGCGAGAAGGACGAAAACTACGACAAGGCCGTCGAGCTCATCCTCCACACGGGCCAGGCTTCGGCGTCCTATCTCCAGCGCAAGCTCAAACTCGGATATGCCCGCGCCTCCCGAATCATCGACCAGATGGAGCAGGAGGGGATCCTCGGCCCTTCGGAGGGAAGCAAACCGCGCGAGATCCTGATCGACGTCAAGCAATGGGTCGACCAGTCGAAGAAAAAAAAGACGGGCGAAAGGCTGTGATGCGGTTTCGGGTTTCCAAACGGAAGGAAGCGAAGCGGGCGCTCGCGCGCCCCAGCCTTCAGTCCGCCCTCAAAAAAGCGACCGAGAGCCATTTTTCGAAATACGACAAGCTCCGCGACGAGATCCCCTGGGAGGAGATCAAACAGCGGGCGCGGGCCGTGCGCGAGGCCTGCCTCCCGAAGCTCGGGGCCCTGATCGAACAATTCACGGCCGAAGCGACGAAGGCCGGCGCCACCGTCCACCGGGCGGCGACGCCCGGCGACGCGCTCGCCACGGTCGAAACGATCCTCCGGGAAAAAGGGGCGAAGCTCGTCGTCAAGTCGAAATCCATGGTCAGCGAGGAAATCGGCCTCAACCCTTATCTCGAAGAGCGGGGCTATCAAGTCGTCGAGACCGACCTCGGCGAGTGGATCGTCCAGCTCGCGGGCGAGCGTCCGTCGCACATCACGGCGCCCGCCCTGCACAAGACCAAGGAAGAGGTCGCGGACCTCTTGTCGCGCCATCTCCGGCATCCGGTCCCTCCCGACATCAAGGGCATGGTCCAGATCGCCCGCCGGGAGCTCCGCAACGTTTTTATCGACGCGGACGTCGGCATCTCGGGCGCGAATTTCGCCGTGGCCGAATCGGGAACGCTCGTGATCGTCAGCAACGAGGGCAACGCCCGGCTGGTGACGACCCTTCCGCCCGTTCACATCGCCCTGGTCACGACCGAAAAGTTCGTGGAGACGCTCGAACAGGCGACGACCCTGCTCAAGGCCTTGATCGCCGCGTCGTCGGGGCTGAAGATGACGTCGTACGTGTCCTTCATCACCGGGCCGAGCAAGACGTCCGACATCGAGAAAGAGCTCGTCGTCGGCGTCCACGGCCCGGGCGAAGTCCACATCGTCATCCTCGACAATGGACGGCTCGAGGTCGCCCTCGACCGGGACCTCGCGGAGGTCCTGTATTGCCTCAAGTGCGGCGGTTGCATGCTTCAGTGCCCGGTGTTTCAAGCCGTCGGCGGGCATGTCTACGGGGGCCCGGTCTATCCGGGCGGGATCGGCGTTCTGCTCACGGCGGTCACGCGCTCTAGGAAAGACGCCGAAAAGCTTCTCGACCTGTGCGCCGACTGCAGGAAATGCGAGAGCTTCTGCCCGGTCGGTATTCCCTCGAGCGAGATCTTGCTCAAGCTCAAAAACGCGAAAGGGCCGTCCTTTTTCGAGCGGGCCCTGTCCGGGGTTTTCGCCCGGCCGCGGTTGTCCGAACGGGGCGCCCGGCTCTTGTCGGTGCTGCAGCGGGTTTGGAAGAAAGGCGACCATCTCCGCAAGATTCCGCTCGCTTGGGCGAAGGGAAGATATTTCCCGGCGCTCAACCCCAAGTCGAGCGGGCCGGCCGCGCCGGCCGAGACCGAAGCGCGGGCCGAGAAGGTCTATCTCTTCCAGGGCTGCCTCGTGAAATTTTTCTTTCCGGCGATCCGCGAAAGCGTCTTCGCGACTCTCGGGCGTTTCGGGTTCGAGGTCGTCTGCCCCGAGGACCAGGCCTGCTGCGGCGCGCCGAGCTATCATCTCGGGGACAAGAAAGACGTCCGAAAACTGATGGCGGCGAACATCCTCTCGTTCGAGAAAGCGCGACCCGACGTTATCCTGACGGTCTGTCCCACGGGACATGCCCTCTTAAAAAAGCTCTATCCCGAGCTCGACCCGGCGACGGCGCCGTGGGCCGAAAAAGTCCACGATTTCACCGAGCTCATGGTCAAACGCGGGTTCCTCGCGGCGGGCCGTGACGCGGAGAAAAAAAGCGGCGGGGGCGATGTCTTCTATCATTATCCGTGCCACCTCGTGAACGACCTGGAGCTCAAGGACGGGCCGGTCGAGCTTCTCCGGGAGCTCGGCTTCACTCCCAGGACGGAGGACGAGCCCTATGCGTGCTGCGGGTTTTGCGGCGTCTTCCAAGTCAAGAACCCGGAGATCGCGGCCAAACTCCTCCGGGATAAAAAGGAAAAAATCGAAAAGAGCGGCCAAAGCCTGGTCGTGACGGACTGCCCGGGCTGCGTCTTCCAGCTTAAGGCGGCCTTGGCTGAGCTCGACAAAAAATACACCGTCGTCCATACGGCCGAGCTGTGCGCCCAGGAGCTCGCGAAGCCGGGAGGCTGAGGGGCGGCGCGGTGGACATCGACCTCGACCAGATCGTCGTTCAATTCCGTCCCGTCGTCGGCTTCAAGGTCCGCCGGGCCCTTGGGGGGCGTAATCCCGACTGGGAGGACGTCGTCAACGAGATCCTGATGCAGGCCATCGAAAAGATCAAGACCGGAGACTTCCGGGGGGAGTCATCGGTCGGAACCTTCATCTACACCATCGCGAGCCGCCGGATCGTGGACTACATCCGCCAGAAGACCAAGGTCCTCAGGGAGGCGCCCGAGGTTCACGACCTGCCCGACCCCCACGACCAAGTCGAGCGGGACGAGAGGGCCGAACTGCTCGCCAAGGCGATCCGGACCCTGAAGCCGAAATACCGGGATGTTCTCTATTTATATTATTATAAAGAGCTTAGCCGCGACGAAGTCGCCCGCCGGCTGGGGATAGCCCCGGCGCGGGTGAGCGAGCGCGTGAATTATGCCCAGAAACTCCTCCGAAAGCTCCTCGAGAGGAGAATTCTTACATTTTCCGGCCCTCCGGGCGACTAAATTGTTGTCGAAGGAAGGATATTAGGTGTCACAATGAGAAAATGCCCGCATGAAGTCAAGATCGATACATATCTGGCCGGAAAGCTCGGCGAGACCGAAAGCGTCGAGTTCGAAGATCACTATTTCAACTGCCCGCCCTGTTTTCAGAAGACTTATGAAAGAAACGAATTGATGACCTTCATCCGGCGCGAAGGCGACTCCGTCTTCGCCGCCGTCCCCGCCCCGAAGCCCGCCCCGGCGAAGGTTTCGCTCTGGGATAGGGTCGGAGCCCTGCTCACGCCGAAACAGTGGGTCACCGCCGCCGTGACCGCGGCCCTGTTGCTGGTCGTCGTCCTCGGCGTCGCCCCGCGCCTCCATCGGACCGTTCCCGCCTTCACGTTCAGCGGAGACGAGACCGTCCGCGGCGAGACGCTCGCCCTCCTCTCACCTTCGGGCGACGTAGCAGCCGCCCCGGCAACGTTCTCTTGGAAGCCCGTCCGCGGCACCGTGGAATACACCATCACCCTCGCCTCGGGCTCCGAAACGCTCTGGACCGCGACGACGCCGGATGCGACCATCACTCTTCCCGACGGCGTCAAAGCCAAACTCGCCGCGGGTGCCGCTTACAGCTGGCAGGTCAAAGCCTATGCCGCGCAGGGCACGCTTCTCGCGACCTCGGCCAAAACGGCCTTTAAGATCGCAAACTAGACCCAAAGGCCGCCCCACTCCAATTGAACCGGCGTGAGGCGGCCTTTTTTTATTCCGTCCTTTTTTCAACGTATTATGCGAAGGGTGGCGGGGAGCGCTCGGGACGGAGGACTCGCCTGGAGGGACTCGCTCCTTCAAAAGTTCTTTACGCCGGCGGACCCTCCCTTTTCTCGGCGGCGATGAACTCGCGACCGCGATTCTAACCTTTAACAACGATTGCGTTGACATTTCGGGATTATCATTCAATCCCCTCGCGGGAATCCATGGAGGTTAGTCCGTGGAGGGATTGCGAATCCCCGCTACGGGGACAGGCGCTCCAACGCCTGCAATGAGCAGATCCCCCGGACATAAGTCCGTGGAGCTTTAGTCGAGCAACGCTCAAACATCATCGCCGCAAAGGTCTCCCTCGAAAACGGAGCCGCCGCAGGCTAAACTTTTGATGGTCGCTTCGTTCCCTCCAGGCGAGTCCTCCGCTAATAATCGGTGGGTAAGAAGGAGGCTCTGTGCTTATCTTTTGGATCCTGTCCGACCGCAATGAGAAAAAAGGTGACGCCGATTGGGGGGCCCTAACTAAAGTCCGAGTTATTGTTAAGGAAGCGAGGGGTATGCCGCTCGGAACCCGTCCGAGAGCGAGAGCGGGCATGGATCAGAAAAGCGCAGCTTTTCTGAGAGCTCGAGAGCGAGGTCGAGCGGATTTTCC
>JBGOYP010000113.1:0-7356 GCA_041479785.1 Candidatus Aminicenantia bacterium
AAGGATTTCGAACAATTGCTCGACCGGGCCATCGGGCATATCTTTTAGCCGCCGGTCGCAGCCCGTTTGCGGGAGCCTTCCCGCGTGTTAGCGCTCGATCAGTTCTCCCTCCGGGTATCCATCGATCACTTCGCGCGGCACGTCAAAGACTTTCCCCCAGCCGCCTAATTTCTGGACAATCTCGACTCTGGCCAAGGGGCGCTTTTTCCCGCCCTCGATGAGATAAACGGGCCGGTCCTTCCGGTTGCTCGCTTCGATGATCATCGCGCCTTCGAAGGTCAGGTCGATGGGCGGGCCCTGCTTCATTTTTTCCAGAGTGTCGAAAGAGACTTGGACCAAGTGTTCCCATGGATTTTTGCCCCGTTTTCGGTCGTAGTTGTATCGAAAGACGCTTTCCAGGTTCTTGAACGGGCGGCGGATATATTGGCCGATGCTTTTTCTCTCAATCAGGTAAACGGCGGCATCACGGGCCTTGACGTATTTCTGGTCGAGATAGGCGAGGTTGTCGGCGTCCGGCCAGGCGGCGAATTCCCGTTCCAGACGGCTGAGGATTTTGCGGCAGTCGGACAGGGCGTACGGCATCACGTTCCCCCGCCGCATCTCTTGCTCGAGCTCGTTGAACGAAGACGCCAGGAACGTGAACGCGCTGAACGCGTTCGTCCGAAGGTATTCTGTCCGGAAAAAATCCGACTGGGATTCGGTCAGCTTGAGAAAGAGCCGGCAAGACGCCGCGAACGCCTCCGACTTGAAGAGGATGGCCTGCTCCTGGTCGGAGATCGTCCCGTTCCAATCCCGGAAATGGTCGAAGCTCTCCTGGGCCAGGGCCGTCGCCTGGCGTTCAAGCTCCGTTCCGAGGTCATAGATCCGGCTGCGCTGCGGCGGGGCGTATCCCGTGTCCGCCGGGGAAGAAGACGGATCGCCGACGTTCATCCCTCCGACATCGTCGCTGAGCGCCAGGCAGGCGGTCGAAAGGACTAAAAAAACAAGGATGAATATCGAACGGAATGCTGTTTTCATCGTAGCGGCCTCCATCAAAAAAATTCTTTCTTGAAATTAAAAATATCCCATATCACGGAACAAAGTCAATTCTTATGTCGCCGCGGCTTATTTTGATGGGGCAAGGGCTTTGCGCGAGATAACGAAAGCGAGCTTCGTTTGACAAGCGTCGGTTCAAAGCCTATTATTTTTTTAGATTCGATTGGGAAGAGAGGCCGGCTTGTCCAAACCGCCGCTCCGCCCTTTTTGAGCCCGTCCGCCCTCGATGCCGCTATCGGCCGGGTGGTTGACACGGCTGCCGGCCGGTCTTTACCATAGGGACCGGAGAACGACGAGCGATGCGCCGGGCGTCCCGAGGATTCCAGGTCTTTGCCAAACCGGCCGGTTCTCTCTGCAACCTGGCGTGCCGCTACTGCTACTACCTGGATAAGAATATTTATCCGCGGGGCGCAGCCACCCGTATGTCCGACGAACTCCTCGAGGAGTATATCGTCCAGCACCTCGCTGCTTGTCCCGACGAGGTCATCCGTTTCTCCTGGCACGGTGGGGAACCGACTGTCCTGGGTTTGGATTTCTTTCGCCGAGTGGTGGTCCTCCAGCGGAAACACGGTCCTCCCGGGCACCTTATCGCCAACGGCCTGCAGACTAACGGCGTCCTGCTCGATGAGGCTTGGGGACGTTTTCTCGCGGCCGAAGGATTTTCCGTCGGCCTCAGCCTGGACGGTCCGCGGGACGTGCACGACCGCCATCGCCTCACGAAAGACGGGAAACCCACCTTTGAACAGACGATGCGCGGCTACGAAATCTTGCGTCGGCATGGCGTTTCGACCGATATTCTCTGCGTTGTCAGCGCGGCGAGCGTCGCCCGCCCCCTCGAGGTCTATCGGTTCTTCAAACGGATTGAAGCACCCTACTTGACGTTCCTTCCTCTGGTCGAACAATCGCCGTCGGCCGGAGGCGGCGTGAGTGCCGATAATATTCCGGCCGCGGCTTGGGGCGATTTCCTCTGTGCCGTCTTCGACGAGTGGATCAGCGGCGACATCGGCCGGGTCAAAGTCCAAATCTTCGAAGAGGCGGCCCGAACCGCCTTCGGCCAGGAGCATTCCTTGTGTATTTTCCGCCCCGTTTGCGGCGATATTCCCGTCGTCGAGCACAACGGAGATTTCTACTCCTGCGACCATTTCGTCGACCCCGGCCACCGGATCGGCAATGTCCGCGAGGCGACCCTCGTCGATCTTCTGGAAAGCCCGGCGCAGAGGGCTTTCGGAAAAGCCAAGCGGGATACACTCCCCGGCTATTGCCGGAACTGCGAAGTCCTGGCGATGTGCCACGGCGAATGCCCGAAAAACCGTTTCCTCCGGACGCCGGAAGGAGAATCAGGCTTAAATTATCTTTGCGCGGGCTATAGACGGTTCTTCAATCACGGCCGGCCTTTTGTCGACGCCGTGGCCGCCGAATGGCGACGGCAGAATTCGTAGGTCAGCCTTTGAGCTTGTCTTTAAAGAAAGCGAGGGTGCGGTTCCAGGCGAGGTCGGCCGCTTCCTTCTTGTAGGACGAGGGATTCGTGTCGTTGAAGAAGGCGTGGCCGGCGCCTTCGTAGATGAAAATCTTATAATCGATGGACGCCTTCTGGAGGGCTTCTTCGAAAACCGGGATCCCCGCGTTGATCCGCTGGTCGTTGCCCGCATAGTGGATGAGCATTGAAGCCTTGACCTTCGGGACGTCCTCAGGCGCGGGCTGGGCGCCGTAGAAGGGAACCGCCGCCGATAGGTCGGGCGCATTCACCGCCACCTGGTTGGTGACCCCTCCTCCCCAGCAGAAGCCCATGCAGGCGACCTTTCCCGTCGACTGGGGGTCGGTCTTGAGATACTGGACCGCGGCCACGAAATTCTTGATGTTGGCTTCACGGTCGAGCTTCTGGAACAGTGGCCGGGCTTCGTCGGGATTCTGGGGCGTTCCACCGAAGGGCGACAGGGCGTCCGGAGCGACGGCCAAGTATCCTTCTCGGGCGACGCGCCGGGCGACGTCCTCGGTATGAGGGTTGAGCCCGCGGTTTTCGTGAATGACGATAACGCCGGGCCGCTTCGCCGCGTCTTTCGGCCGGGCCGAATAGGCGCGGACGTCTCCCGTCGCGCCGGGATACTTTACGTATTCCGCGCGGAGCATGGGGTCATCCTTCGGAACGACCTGGGCTGCGGCCGAACGGCCTTCGAGCAAGGGCAACAGAGCTGCCGCCGCGGCCGTGCCGCCGGCGAGACGCGCCAGTTTTCCGAGAAATTCGCGGCGGTCCATAACGCCCCGCCGGAAATCTTCATAAAGACCGACAATGTTGGAGTCCATGAGATGCCCTCCTCTATCTCAGAATACCGCCCCATGACGCGGCCGCCCTCATTATATGTCATCGTGCCGGACCCGGCAACGGCCGGGGGTGACATCAGGACGGCCCGATGAAAAGATTCCTTTCGGCGGGCCGCGGCCGGATTCTCAGCCGGGGAGGCGGGTCCGGATGATCTTTGCCACCAGGTTCGAGGTCGGGTCGGGGCATCGGACGTATTCGGTTGTCACGCCGTTCGGGTCGATCACCTTTTCGTAGGGCGTTTTTTCGTATGTCCAGGGGAGCGTCGCGCCTTTTTCGAGAACGACCAAAAAATCGTGGAGGCTGCCGAGAAGCCACGAGCAAATGAGGCCGATGTCCTTGGGATAGGCGAATTTATCGCCCTTTTTGTGGCACCACGTGTCCGGCCGCGCTTCGTAGATCTCGATATCGATCTTGTAGCGGGGCTGTTTCGGCGGCGGCGGCGGCGTTTGCTTCGGGCTCGCCGAAACGGTGAGCGGCGCGGCCACGAGCCCGGCCAGTCCGCATCCCGCTTTTCCCAGAAAATCTCGTCGTTCCATAAGTCCTCCTTATCTTTCAGAAGCCGAGAGCCGAACCGCCGCCCCGAGGGTCCACGGGTCTTTTATTTCCTGAGCGACGCTTTGGTGAAGACATAGTCGGGGATCGCAACGTCGAACTCGACGGATTCGACCCTAAATTCGGTCCCATTCCCCTGTTTCAGGACGTCGCGGAAGACGAGGACGTTTGGAATCCAATGGTCCCGGACCCGGACGACGCTTTTCACCTCGAGCGTTTTCAGGAGCTTGCCGCTCTTGGCGAAGCGGTCTTCCCGGAGAAGGACATAGCGGTCTTTATCCACCCAGACCTTCCGCGAATAATACGACACATCGTCCGACTTCGCGACGAGTTCCAGCACCCAACACGGCCGTTCGAGGAGGGATTCTTCGCCGACGACTTTGGCGTTATACGCATCGCGGAGCTTGCGGTCTTCCATCATGTCTTCGTAGGAGAGGTCGGAGCCCATGACCGATTGGCGGAGCATATGTCCCGAGATGCTGATCGTCCGGTCCGTGGACGGCGAATACATCCAGAGCTGGTCGCTGAGCTTGAGCATCTTCGTGCCCTTCTCGCGGGCCGGTTCCAGGTATTCGGTGAAGGCCTTGTCCGCGCCCTGGATCCAGGATTTCGCTTTGACCGTGCGGGTATCGCGGCGGCTATGGATGACCATCTCGCT
Organism: Candidatus Aminicenantia bacterium; assembly: GCA_041479785.1. Taxonomy (GTDB): domain Bacteria; phylum Acidobacteriota; class Aminicenantia; order Aminicenantales; family UBA4085; genus JBGOYP01. Next base: position 4,566 of record JBGOYP010000113.1, read on the forward strand.
CACGATAACCTTGGTTCCGGCGACGGCATTGAGGTCGACGCGCTCGAGGATGGCGTCCGGGGAGAGGGCTTGCGGTTGAGCCGGACTTACGGACGAAACCAGAAGGAACCATGAAAAAACAAACGCGCCTGGAAGCGTCATGTTTCGAGCTCCTTGAAGAGTTGGGACGTCTGCCGCTTGTAAATCCCTCGGCCGGCGATCGCCGTCCCGATGAGGGTGGCCAACAATCCCGGGATGAAACCGATGACGTAAGCAAACGGCGTAATCCGGGAGCGCAAGACGGTCGGAAACATGATCGCCGCGTTTTTAACCAGCGACGAAAAGTTGATTCCGTGGACCTGAAGATAATAGGAAAGAGCCAGGCCGACGGCCGTCCCGGCGAGCGTCCCGAGGATGCCGATGAGAAGCGATTCCGAGATCATCGCCCGGTAGACGCGGCCGTGGGATTCGCCGATGGCGAGGCGGACGCCGATCTCGCCGTAGCGCTTCAGGTTTCCGATGAGCCCCGCGTTCCAGAGGACGAGCGACATGGCGCCGACGAAGATCGCGATGATGAGCGCCGTTGCATAATCGATCTGGTCGAGGATTGTGTAAAGCGCATTTTGGTCGCTCAGAGTGACCATGACCGGGGCAAACGAATCCGGGCTGTTTTTGAATCGCGCGTTGAACGCGGACGCCGTCGCGGCCACGGTCGCATGCTTATAGGGTTCGCGCTCCAGGTATCCGAGAATCTCGCCCGCCCCGTCGGCCATGTCCAGGGCGTCCTGGGCGTCGGCCAGGTCCATGATCAAGCCCATCCGGTCTAGGGCTTGGAAGCCGAATCGGACCGTTCCGCTGATAATGAAATTCGTGATACTCATCGCCCCATGCATGGTCGTTCCGAGGAGGGTCGCCTTCTCGCCCGGGGCGACGCCGAGTTTCCGGGCCAGCTCGTCGCCGATCAGGATCTCACCCCGTTTTTGGGGAAGCCGGCCCTGGGCAAGGCCTTTGGCAAGGTCGAGCCGATCCGGCTCGCGAGAACCCGGCGTCAATAAATCGGCCGCCGTGCCGAACACAGGACCCTGGCTGCGGGTTTCTCCTTTGTCGTCCGAGACGTCGAGCAGGCCGCCGAACCGAATCCGCGGTGCCCAGGTCGTTCCGGGAAATTCCTTTTCAAGGTCCCGGACAAGGGTTCCGACTCCGAGCAGGCACAGGTCATTCGGCCGTTGTTCAATTTCTTCGTCGTAAGCCCGGGTCATGACTTTGAGATGGCCCGTCTCGAATTTCGAGTTGGATTCGACGACCGCAAGGGCAACGCCCTTGACGTAGCAATACATCCCGACCGTCAGGAAGACTCCGATCGCGACTGTGATAAACGGAAACAGACTGCGAGACCGGTCGCGGAGAAGGCCCTTGAGCAGAAAGCGGATCATGACAGCCTCCCGCGAAGGGCGTCCGTCGGCTTGAGCTTGGCGATCTTTCGCGCTGGAAGATAGCTCACGACAGTGGTCGTGATGAGGACGGTGACGGCCGTGATAACGATGAGCCCAACGGTGTAGCTCGGGTAGATCTTGTTGCTCAAGGCCAAGTTGATAGAGTCCGCCTGGCCGGACGGCAGCGTCCAGCCGTATTTGGCCATATACAGGAGAAGCGGGATCCCGTAGACCGCGCCGACGGCGGCCGCCAGGACGGACAGCAGCGTCCCTTCGAACGTGAACAGGATGATGACGCGGAGGCGGGTCATCCCCAGGGCCATGAGCGTTCCGATCTCCTTCCGCCGCCGCCAGATCGAGAGGACCTGGGTGTTGAAGAGGGCCAACATGGCGAGGCACATCAAGGTCGTGTAAAAAATCGAGAAACCGATCGATTTCGCCCGGACGAGAGTCTTGATATCGCTGAGGAGGACGTCCAAGCCCTGGAACGTCCAGCCGTCGGCGGCCGGGGCCGGCCCGAAGCCTTTGGCCACGACGACGATCGTCGCCTGACCGGCCGTGCCGGCCATGGAGCGGAGCGTTTCAAGGGGAACCCAGACTTGGCCGAGGTCAATAGCTTGGACTTCCGTCCGGAAGACGTCGACGATGAGAAGGTCTTTGGCGTCGAACGTTCCCCGAGCGTCGCGCCAGCGGACGGTGACCGTGTCGCCTTTGGCCAGCCCGGCGCTTTTGGCCATCCGCGTCCCGATGAGCGCCGGAATGTCATGGTCTCCGGTTTTGAGGAGGCCGGAGGGGAAGCTGAGGACCGTTTGACCGGGGTCGATTCCCTTCAAAAGGGCGGATTGCATCCGGCCGCCCGGATAGATCGTTCCCTGGACAATCAGGACCGGCGTCGCCCGCCCTTCGTCCACCAGGATTTTGACCGTTCCGTCCAGGACCCGATGGGCGTCCTGGAGCGTGAAGGCGTCGTAGGGGTCATAGCCGCTGGCCCAATATTGGCCGCCGCCGGCTTCCATATCCATGAGAAGCTTCGACCCTTGTTTATCGACCCCCTCGAACAGGCTCTGCCCCCAAATAATCGTGACGAAGGCGAAGGACAGGACGAGGGCGTTCAACCACGTCTTCGTCCCTCCGCCGATCAGGTTTCGAAAAGCCAGTTTAGGAATTGCCATGGGACTCTCCTATGCGGACGTCCGGGCCTCGTCCCCCGCGACGCGGCCGTCGACAAGAGTGATCTTGCGCTTCAGATGACCGATGACTTTCTGGTCGTGCGTCGCAAAGATGAACGTCGTCCGGAGCTCGCGGTTGATGTTTTCCATGGTATCGAGGATATGATGGGAGTTGTCGGCGTCCAGGTTGGCCGTGGGCTCGTCGGCCAG
>JBGOYP010000114.1:0-7194 GCA_041479785.1 Candidatus Aminicenantia bacterium
CTCGCTTTCGGCCGGTCGCAGGTCTGCCTGCGCTACGGCTTGCCCAAACGGGGAACCGAAATCGAGGTCGAGGTGCGCGTGTTTTGGAACGAAAAGGACCGGATGCTGAAATTGTCGTTTCCGGTCGCGTTCGCCGCGTCCGCATTCCTCGGACAGGTGGCTTACGGGCACGATATGCTGCCGTCCAACGGCGAAGAGGCGGTTTCGCAGAAATGGCAGGCGGTCACCGCCGGGGACGGCCGGGCTTTCACGATCATCAACGACTGTGTCTACGGCTCGGATTTCGCGGAAAACGAGCTGCGCGTTTCTCTGTTGCGGTCGGCCGCTCACGCCACCGACCCCGTGGGAGAACATGTGCCTCCGTGTCAGGACCGGTTCATCCCGCGCATCGACCAGGGCGAGCGCGTCTTCCGGTTCTGGGTCAACGGCGGCGAAACGGATTCTCGGCTCGAAGCCGTCGAACGTGAAGCCCTGGTTAAGAACGAAACGCCGTATTGTCTGCCCTACTTTCCACCCGGGACGGGGAAAAAGGCCCGGCCGTTCGTCGTTCTTGAAGACCCGGCCGTCGTGATGACCGCCCTCAAGAAAGCCGAGGACGGAAAGGACCTCATCATCCGCCTCTTCGAGCCGACGGGACGGCCGCGGACGGCCGGTCTGGCCCTGCCGTCTCTCCGGGCCCGGACGGACGTATCGCTCCGGGGTTTCGAGGTCAAAACGCTCCGCTTCGATAAAAAAACAAAGACGTTTCGAGAGGTCAACCTGCTCGAAGACCCCGTCTGACATGAGCCTCGACGGACCCCTCTCGATCGTATTGGCCGGTAGCGGCGGCATGGGAGCGGTCTATCTCCGGGCCCTTCTCGACCGCCGTCATGAAGGCGTCTATCGGCTCGCCGGAGTCGTCGACCCTTATCCCGAACGGTGTCCCCACCTCGATGAGTTGCGGACCGGCGGGATTCCCGTTTTCCCGGAGATGGCCGATTTCTATAGACGACGAAGCGCGAACCTCGCGATCGTCTCCTCGCCCATTCATGTCCACTGCGCCCAAACGTGTCTCGCCCTCGAGAACGGAAGCCACGTCCTCTGCGAAAAACCGGTCGCGGCGACGGTCGGAGAAGCGAGGCGGATGACCGAAGCCCGCGACAAAGCCCAACGATGGGTCGCCGTCGGCTATCAATGGTCATTCAGCCAAGCGGTTCAAAACCTCAAAAAGGACATCGGGCGCGGCCTGTTCGGCCGGCCGAAACGATTGCGCTGCCTTTATCTCTGGCCCCGCGACGACGCTTACTACGCGCGCAACGACTGGGCCGGCAAGAAACGCTATCCGGGCGGCGGCTGGGTCCTCGACGGCCCGGCCAACAACGCCATGGCCCACGACCTGCATAACATGTTTTACGTCCTCGGCGCCGAGACGGACGAAAGCGCGAAGCCGGTCGAAGTCGAAGCCGAACTCTATCGGGCATTCAGCATTGAAAATTACGACACGGCCGCCGCGCGCGGCCGCACGGACACCGGCGTCGAACTCCGGTTTTACGTCAGCCATGCGTCCAAGCGGGACCTGGGTCCGGTGCTCCGCTACGAATTCGAGACAGGCGAGGTCTTCGCCACCGGCCGCGGCGCGGACATCCAAGCGAAACGGGCGGACGGGACCGTCCTGAATTACGGATCGCCCGACCTCGAGCCCATGAAAAAATTGTGGGACGCGGTCGACGCCGCGAAGACCGGACGGCCGCCGGTGTGCGGAATCGAATCCGCATTGAGCCAAACGGTCTTTGTCAACGGCATGCAATCCGCAATGCCCCTGATCGCCGAATTTCCTCGCTCGCTCATCCGTCGGGAAGGAGAGGCCGGCCGCGGACGGATCTGGGTCGAAGGCCTGGACGATATCCTGGAGCGCGGCTTCGAAACCGGAGAGCTCCCTTCGGAAACGGGTGTTTCCTGGGGACAACCCGGGACCGTCATCGACCTGCGCCGTCCGCTCGACGTTCCCGGAATTTAGACCCAGCCTCATGCTTATCACGATCGAAAAAGTCGTTTATCCTGGACGGCGGCTCGCCGTCCAGGACGGACGAACGATCTTCACGGACGAAGGGCTTCCGGGCGAACAGGTCGAGGTCGAGCTCGTTCGCGACCACAAGAGCTATCTCGAGGCCAGGACCACGCGCATCCTCATCGAGTCGCCCGACCGCGTCCCTCCGCGCTGCGGTCATTACGCGGCCTGCTCGGCGTATCAGCCGATGACGCCGGAGCTTCAAGCGCGCGTCAAAACGGAACAGCTTGGCGAAATCCTGTCGAGGATCGGGGACCTCGACGCGGCCGCCCCGGACTTCGTCCCGGCGCCCGACCCCTGGCATTATCGGAATAAAGCGCGTTTCCAGGTCGCTTGGAGCGGAGGCCGCGCTTCGCTCGCCTATCATGCCGCAGGCTCGGCAACCGACCTCGTTCCGCTCCGGGAATGCCATCTGGTCGCTCCTTCGGTCCAGGCGGTGCTATCAGCCGTCCTGGACGTCGCGGACCGGCATGGATGCCACTCGCTCGAAGGCGTGGAAGCGAAAGGGAGCCTGGCGACGCGGGAGCTTCTTTTAAATTTGTTCTGGTCGGCCGCGCCTTCGACGAACGACCTCGACCCCGTCCTGTCCGAGATCCTGCCCCGGTTTCCCGTCGCCGGGATCATCTCCTTTCATCCGGAGCGAGGACGAAGGGTCGGCGTCACGGAATGGGGCCGGGATTCGATCGTCGAGCACGTCCGGGGACGCGCCTTCGAATTCGGCGCGGCGTCGTTCTTTCAAGTTCACATCGCCATGCTCGAGCGCATTCTCGCCGAAATCGAAAGCGTCCCCGGAATATCCGGGGCGCGACGAATCATCGACCTCTATTGCGGAATCGGAACGTTCGGGATTGCGCTGGCCGGCGGGGCGGAGACCGTCGAAGCCGTCGAATCGGACCCAGCCAACGTCGCCTTTCTTAAAAAGAACATCGCCCGCAACCGCCTCGACAACGTCAGGATCCATGAGGGCCGGAGCGAAGAATGGGCGCCGTGGCTGCTCGAGAAGCCCGTCGACGCCGTGGTCTGCGACCCGCCGAGAAAAGGCCTCGACCCCGCGATCGTCCGGAGCTTTCTGACCTTCCGGCCCGGACGGATCGTCTATTTGTCGTGCAACCCGACGACGCTCGCCCGTGACCTCAAAGCCCTCCGCCCGCTCTATGCCGCCGAAAAAATCACGGCTTTCGACGTCTTTCCCCAGACGCCGCATATCGAGACGCTTACCTTACTCAGCCGCCTTCGTTGAAGCGCCCGGCGAGCTGCCCGCAAGCGGCTTGAATATCCCGCCCTTTGGATTCGCGGAGCGTCGCCGAAACGCCGGTCTCTTCGAGCGTCGTCATGAAGCGCGCGACCCGTCCGGAATCCGGTGTCTCAAACGCGAATCCGGACACCGGACTATACGGGATCAGGTTGACTTTCGCTTTCAGCCGTCGGGCGATCCGGGCCAAGCCCGCAGCGTCCGCGGCCGTGTCGTTGACTCCCTTGAGGAGGACGTATTCCAGAGTGACCTTGCGACCCCCTCCCTTAATATAATCTTCGACGGCGGCGACGACCTTGTCGAGCGGGTACGTCGCGTTGACCGGCAGGAGACGGCTTCTTTTAGCATCGTCCGCGGCATGGAGCGAGATCGACAGGTTGACCTGGAGTCCCAGGTCTTTGAAGCGCGCGATCGCCGGGACGATCCCGACGGTGGAGACCGTCATCCGGCGAGCGGCCAGGCCGAGTCCCTCGGGCGCGTTGAGGATCCGGATCGCGCGCGCGACGTTCTCGAAATTGTCTAGGGGTTCGCCCATGCCCATGAAGACGAGGTTCGTCGTCTTGACTTCGAGATTGTCCTTGAGAAAAAGGACCTGGCCGACGATTTCGGAGGGCGTCAGGTCGCGGAGAAAGCCATGGCGTCCGCTCGCGCAGAACGCGCAGCGGAATTTGCATCCGGCTTGGGTCGATAGGCAGAGCGTCAGACGCCGGCCGGAGGGGATCAGGACGGATTCGATGCATGGACCGTCCCGGAGGCGGAAGAGGTATTTTTCCGTTCCGTCGCAGGCCCGAACCACGGCCTCGAGCTCGATCCGGCCGACGTTAAAAGAACGCCCGAGCTTCTCTCTGAGAGCCGAGGGCAGATTTTTCATCGTGTCGAACCGGTCGACCCCTTTTTTATAGAGCCAGTCGAAAACCTGGACCGCCCGAAAGCCTGGCTCGCCCATGGTCGCGAACGCGGCTTTGAGGTCGTCCAGGGACAGGTCCTTGATGTCCGTCATTATGGGCGGAGATATCGCCACGTCTCTTGCTCCTCGCGATATCGCGCCTAGCGGATAGTCACCATCAGCCAGAGCAGGGCGATGATAATTCCGACAAGCATCCAGCTGCCGCCGAAGCCGATCACGTCCCATTTGCCGGGTTTCATGAATTCCCAGGCCGATTTCGGCCAGATTTTTCTCGCCGCGTACATGTCCGGGTGGTCATACGCGTCTTGAACGGCCCGGGCGTCCTCTTCGGGCGTCGGCCCGACGGCCGTATGGATGCGTCCGTAGAACCGGTCGAGGTCTTTTTTGGGCACAGCCCGCGTCAACCCGCTCAGAAGGAAGAGAAGGACGAACGGAAAGAGCGCGTCGAAGAAAAAACGCGCCGCGGACAGCTGAGCTTTCGTGCAGTTCTCGAAACGGACCCCGAACCAGCTCAGGACCCAGACCTCGGCGTTGAACCGGCCGATCCCGGTCTTCGGCGACTTGGGGTCGTCCGGCTTGATGCGAGCGACTTTTTCGAAAAATACGGCCGCCGGCTCGATGAGGTGCGGCTTCCGGATGGCCTGGCCGACCTGCCCGGCGCGGCCGGCTTCGACGTCGTCCTTTAGGGCTTCGGTCAAGATCATGACTGTCCGCGGGTTCGTCTCGCGGAGAAACGCCGGGTTCGTCCGGGCCCAGGTCCACGTTTGGAAGACGTTAGGGATGACGGCGTAGATCGCGAAACAGACGAAGATCTGGACGATGACCGCTCCTTTTGTCAGGCGCCGCCACAGGAAGCCGAGCCAAATGGACGCGCCGAACACGGCCGGCAGGGAAATGAAATACTGGAAAAGATAAAGAAGGTTGCCGACGAACAGCGCGACGCCCACGCCGCCGAACAGCGTCACCGCGACGACGATTTTTCCGACCGTGAGATAATGGTGGTCGGATTTCTCCGGGGCGAGCGGATGATAGATGTTGCGGATGAAGAGGGCCGCGTACGTCACCGACGACGCCCCCAAGCTGGACATGCTGGCCGCCAGCACTCCGGCCAGCATCAGCCCGATGGCACCAGTGAACAGGAGCTCGCGGGTCATCAGCCCCCAGATCAGGTCGGGGTCGTGAAGCTGCCCGGCGTATAAGCCCACGGCGAGCAGGCCCGCCAGGGCCCAGAAGATCATGAGAACCCGCTTGAGATACATGCCCATGATCATCCCGAACCGGGCCGTCATTTCGTTCTTCGCCGAGCCGGCCGTCTGCATCATGGGCGCCGAGGCGATGATCGAGACGAGGTTGGCCAAGACCATGGCCAGGATGGTGTACCAGGCGTATTCGGAGGTCGTCACCGAGCCGAAGAGGCGGAACATGTAATCCGGAACGGCGGCGTGCAGGCCCGCAAACCCGCCGATCTTGGCCAGGCCGAGGGGAATGAGCATGACCGAAAAGATGATGATGAGGAACCCTTGGACGACGTCCGTCCAGGCCGCGGCGATGAAGCCGCCCATCATGGTATAGATGCTGACGATGACGGCGAAGACGATGTAAACGGCGAGCGGGTTCGTGTACGAAATGAACGACTTGAGTTGACCCTTCTTATTGAGGTCGTTGAGCTCGTCGTAGCGAGCCTTCTCGTCCGCCGCCAGGCCGGCGTCGAGTTTCTTCTTCAGCTCCTGGTATTCCTGGAACATCGCCACGCTCCGGCGTTCGGCGGCCGTGTAGGCGTCGGGAGGTTTCGGCGTCAGGGCCTGGATCGTCTTGCCCGCGATCATGTAGCCGGCGCCGCCGCCGACGAACGCCATGACGAGCGTAAAAACGGCGAACGCGGCCCCGAGGAACTTGCTGCGGAACCGTTCGGTGAAGAAATCCCCGATCGTGATGAGGCGCGACCGGCGCATGAAGGCCGTCGTGAACCAGTAGAACGGCGTCAGGAAGAGGACGAGGTACTGGATCCACATCCCACCGATTCCTTGCCGGTAGATCTCGCGCGAGACGGCCACGGCCTGGTCGGCGTGCGTCGAGCAGCCGAGGTTCAGAAAAAACTGGTAGAACTTGCCGAGCCGCCGGCCGGCCATGTAGAAATCGCCCTCGGTTTTGGTCCGCCGGGACGCCCACTTCCCCAGGGCGAGCATGCCGAGGAGATAGGCGACGATGATCGAAAAATCGATCCAGTGCAGGCCGAAAATCCTCATGCCGGCATTATAAAATAACGTCGCGGCAAGCACCAGAGAATTTGACCGCGTTTCCCTGCTCTGTTATAAGAAGGGTTTCATGCCCGATATTTTCGGCGCCCCGTCGGAATTCACCAAGCTCGGCGAAATCCTCTCGGTTTGGGCCGCGTTCCTCTGGGCGATCTCCGTCGTCCTGTTTCGGGTGGTCGGAGAAAAAGCCCACCCCGCCGCCATGAACTTGTTTAAAAACGCCCTGGCCGTGCTTCTTCTCCTCCCGACCCTGGCCGCGTTCGGCGAACCGGTCCTACCCGCCCTCGACCCCGGGCGCCTGATTTGGCTTTTCGCGAGCGGGGTGATCGGGATCGCGGTCGCCGACACGCTCTTTTTCGCGGCCCTGAACAGGCTCGGCGCCGAGCTCACGGCCATCGTGGACTGCGCTTACGCGCCGTTCGTCATCGGGCTGTCGTTTCTTTTCCTGGGCGAGCGCATGGGCCCGTCCCAAACCGGAGGCGTCGGGCTCATCGTCCTCGCGGTCGTCCTGATCGCCCTGAAGAAAGGCGACGGCCGGTTTCCGCGCCGGACGCTCCTCTCGGGCATCGGCATCGGCGTCGTCGCCCTATTCTTCCAGGCGGTCGGGATCGTGATGTTCAAACCGATTCTTCGGGACGTTCCCCTTCTCCAGGTCTGCATGGTCCGGATGCTGGGCGGCACGGTGGGCGTCGCGGCCTCGTTGGCCTTCGTCCGGCGTCCGGCCCGTCTGCTC
>JBGOYP010000115.1:0-7156 GCA_041479785.1 Candidatus Aminicenantia bacterium
CGCCCCCTTGGTTGCACACCGTCCTATGCGGAGCATAGGACGGTGGCGAAGGGGAGGCAGGGCGACCGGGCCTTCCCGGTGCCCGTCGGAAGGGGTCTGCCCCTCCGAGTTGAATGGTCGCTTCGTTCCCTCCAGGCTTATCGAGAGCTAATATCCGGTTAGATAGCGGTGGTTCAGGGGGGCGCCCAAACGCGAGGGGAGAAGGGGCGACGCCGCCCGAGCCCCGCTTCGCGTCTTAGTGTTCGACGGTCAGGGCTCGCCGAATTGACATCGCTCCGGCGACGCGATATGCTCCACCCATATTCTTGAGAGGAGAGCGAGGGATGAAAAATATTTTCCGTCTCGGTGTTTTAGTGTGCTTCGCGGCGGCCCTCCTGATGATGGTCGGAGCCCAGGAGCGGCCTTTTGGACGGACGCCGGCCCAGCCGACGAAAGCCTATATGGTCGGCGGCGTGCGGCACGGAGCGAGCTTTTTTCCGCGCGTCGATTACGCGGAGACGCGGCCGCTCAAACAGGGTGAACTCGATTTCCGCCATTTCCACAAGTACGACGAAGTCAATCTCTTCCTGAACAAGTGGGCCAAGGACTATCCGAACCTTGTCGACCTTTACTCGGTCGGGAAGAGCTTTGAAGGCCGGGAGATCTGGCAGGTCACGATCACGAACAAAGCCACGGGCAAGGACACGGATAAGCCGGCGATGTTCATCGAGGGCAACCGGCACTCGGGAGAAGTCACGGGAGCCGAGTCCGCGCTCTGGTTCGCCTGGCATATTTTGTCCAATTACGGCAAGGACCCGGCCATCACGAAGATGGTCGACGCCACGGCCCTGTACGTCAAAATCAAGAATAATCCCGACGGGTCCGAGCTCTATCTCAACACCGCGCAGTCCAACCGGAGCACGGTCAAGCCGTACGACGATGACGGCGACGGGCTGCTCGACGAAGACCCGGCCGACGATATAGACGGTGACGGATTCATCCTCCAGGTCCGGCAGAAGGTCGAGATGGGCAAGGGCGACGCGATCATCGACCCGACCGACAAATCGGGACGCCTGATGCAGCGCGTCGGCGCGGGCAAGGGCGATTATCTCCTGTTGCAGGAGGGGGTCGACAACGACGGCGACGGCCGGGTCAACGAGGACGGCATCGGAGGCCTCGACCTCCACCGGAACTATCCGGAGAACTGGCGTCCGATGCCGGGCCTGGATTTCACCGGCCGCGGTTGGACCCAAGGCGGGGCCGGCGAATATCCGCTGTCGGAGGTCGAGACGCGGTATGTCGTCCTCTTCCTGCTCGAACATCCGAACGTCTCGGTCTGCCAGACGATGGATACGACCGTCCCGATGCTTCTTCACGGGCCGTCGACGAGCCGGATGGACGAGGCCATGTTCCCCGAGGACCTGAAGATCTATAAATTTTTCGACCAGGAGGGGAAGAAAATCACGGGCTATGAACGGGCCGGGGACACGTACTATGATTACTCCGTCGGAAACCGCGGTATGGGCGGAGGCGGAGGGCGAGGCGGCGCGGCCGGGATGCGCGGCGGAGCCCCCGAAGGCGGGGGTGCGGCCGGGGCGGAAGCTCCTCCACCCGCGGCGCCGCGCGGCTCGCCGCTCTTCGGCCATTCTCCCGATTTCGGCTATCTCTATTATGGCGCGGTCTGGTACGGCGACGAGCTCTGGAACGGCGGCCGGCTCAAGGATTATGACGGCGACGGCCGCGTGACCCCGCTCGAGCAGATCCGTTTCGTCGACGAAGAGCTTGGGGGAAAGCCCTTTGTCCCCTGGCATAAGTTCCATCATCCGACGTACGGCGATGTCGAGACCGGCGGCTGGAGCCCGAAATTCTGGAGCCAAAATCCGCCGCCCGACCTGCTTGAGGAATGGATTAAAAAAGAGGCGATGTTCAACCTCTTCATGTACAAGTCGCTCCCCATCGTCAGGATCCTCAAGGCGGAGCTGCGGCCGGTGAAGAAGGAGAAGGACACGTTCGAGGTCGTCTGCACGTTGAAGAACGAAGGGTATTTGCCGACCGCTCTCAAGATGGCCGACCGGGTGAAGATCGTCCGGCCGGACAACGTCAACGTCGCGCTGCCCTCCGGGATGTCGCTCTCGGGCACCGCGGCCCGCCAGGAGATCCCGTATCTCCAGGGCGGCGAGACGAGAGACGTGAAATGGAAACTTAAGATGGCTCCGGGTACGACCGGCGAGGCTGAGTTCACGTTCAGTTCGACCCGCGGCGGCGTGGTGAAGGGGAAATTCAACCTGGCGGTTTCCGCGGGCAAATAAACCGGACGCCGGGTCCGGCGCGCTTTTTTCAGGGGGGACACGGCCGCGCGTCCCCCCTTTTTTTATACATGACGTCTTGAGTTATAATGATCGGATATGGACCAGCCCTATACGACGGACCGGAGCTTCTACGCCGCGCTCCTGGATTTTTTGAAACACGGCAAACCGGCGGCGTTGGCGACGGTCCTTGAAGCCGAGGGCTCGACGCCGCAGGTCGCCGGGGCGTCGGCCCTTTTTTCGGAAGACGAACTTATCGCCGGGACGGTCGGGGGCGGGTTCGTCGAAGCCGAGGTCGAGCGGCGCGCCCGGCGAGCGGTCCGGACGCGTTCGTCGCGGCTCTGCGCTTTCAATCTGGGCGAAGGTTTCTTCGAGGACGCGGACGGCCTTTGCGGCGGGAGGATGCGGATCCTTATTGACGCCCGGCTCGACGAGAGTGAACGCGCATTTCAGGAATCGGTCGCTGCTTTTCGAGCGCGGCGGCCCGGCGTCCTGGCGACGAGAATCGCGTCGACCCGGTCCGGGCCGGCGCGCGTCGAGCGTGCCTGGATTCCCGCGGCCCGGCCGGGTTTCGGTCCGCGACGCGGTTTCATAAAAATCGCGGCGGCGGAATTGAAGCGCGTCTTGTCCCAAGGACGGCCGGAGTTATCGACGAAACGGGGATATCGGCTTTTTCTCGAGCCTCATGCCCCGGATCCGCGGCTTGTCATCGCCGGCGCGGGCCATGTCGGCCGGGCCGTCGCCCACCAGGGCCGGCTTTTAGGATTCGAGGTCATCGTCATCGACGACCGGCCCGAATTTGCCGACCCGTTCCGGATGCCCGACGCCGACCGCGTCCTCGCGGGCGATATTGCCGCCCGGCTCCGGTCGTTTCCCATGGACGAGGAGACATATGTCGTCATCGTCACGCGCGGGCACCGGCACGACGCGGACGCGTTGAAGGCGTGCATCCGGCGGAGGACGGCCTATCTCGGGATGATCGGCAGCCGGCGTAAAATCGAACTGATGAGGGATCGGTTCATGGAAAAGCGCTGGGCGAGTCCGGCGGCCTGGGAGCGCGTCCACGCCCCGATCGGGCTTCCGATCGGCTCCCGAACGGTGAATGAAATCGCGGTGAGTATTGCCGCCGAACTGGTCCAGGTCAGACGCCGGCGGAATCCTCTTCGTTAAAATGAGCCTAAAAAAAAGCCGCCCAATCTATGCCGTCGTCCTCGCGGCCGGAGAATCGAAGCGGATGGGAACGGCCAAAGCGCTTCTTCCCTGGGGCGGAAGGACCGTCCTCGAAGCCGTGCTGGCGAATATCCTCTCCTCATCTGTGGACGGGACGCTCGTCGTCCTCGGGGCCGAGCGGGAGCGGACCGGGCCGTTGGTTCAAAAATACCCCGTCTCCGCGGTCTTCAATCCCGATTTCCGGACAGGAATGCTCTCCTCGGTTCAGACTGGTTTTCGAGCGCTTCCGGCCGAGTGCCGGGCGGCGTTGGTCTTCCTCGCCGACCAGCCTTGGGTCCGGAAAGAGGTCATCGGCCGGGTCATTTCGGCCTATTTCGAGACGGATAAAGGGCTTGTCGTCCCGGTCTACAAGGGCATCGGCGGACATCCTTTTCTGGTCGACATGAAATACCGAAAATCCGTCGAAACCTTAAGCCCGGATATCGGCCTACGAGAGCTATTGTCCTTATATCCTAAAGATATTAAAAGAATTAATATCGACGACGGATCGATCCTTTTAGACTTGGACACCCCGGCCGATTATCGGCAAAGCCGGGATTCAAAGCCGCCGCGGCCGGCCCGGCGCGGTTGATCGCCGGCGTTCTCTTCCTATCAGCTCTATATTAAAATAAGGGGAAGAATTTTTTTTTGTTTTCGTCTAAAGAATGTGCCGGTAATGGCACGTCTAGAAACGAAGCTCTCGTGAAGGAGGTATTCATGAAGAAGAGCTTGATTTTGCTTCTGGCGATTTTGGCGGTAGGAATTCTGGCCATGGCTGCGGTCAACGTCACGGGCACGTGGGATATGGTCTCGCAAGGCCGGTCCGGTGAACAACACCAGGACATCACCTTCAAGCAGGACGGCGAGAAACTGGCGGTCTCCATGATGATGCCCGGCCGGGGCGGCGCCGAGCCGACCGAAGTCAAAGGCGAGGGCACGGTCAAGGACAACGCCATCGAGTTCAAGATCACCCGGACGACGCAGCGCGGCGACTTCACGACGATCTACAAGGGAACGATCGTTGACGATACGCACATGAAGGGCACCCGGGAAATGAGCATGGGCGGCCAGCCCCCGGCGGGCGGAGGCCAGCCCCCGGCTGCGACGGAATGGACGGCCACTAAGAAGTAACTCAACTTCGCTTTCTGACCTGCTTCTTAACCGCGACAATCCCCCTCGCGCGGCCCCCTTTTTTGGGGGAGGCGGAGGGGGATTTTTCTTTTTTGGGGCGGTTTTTCAAAACTTCGCTAATTCGCTTAAATGACTTATGTTAGCGGGCGAAATCTGTTATAATAGCCTGCCTCTTGGACCTCGGCGGTATTTCCCAGAGCGAATCCGGGGCGGGTCGACGCGTTCTCCCTCGGCCGAGAGACGTCCTCCTTGATTCTGGAACGAATGCCGAATGAGACGCGTTTTAATAGAACATGAACGCGGGAGGGAAGATTTCGAAGCGACCTTCGTCTAAAAAGTGACGGAGGTCGAAGGCAGTGATGGTTTATGGACGATCAGACGCTCGTCGAACAGGCACGGCGCGGAAACCGGGATGCCTTCGAGACCCTCGTCAAGAGGTATGAGAAAAAAGTGTTTCATTTAGCGTACGGCTTCGTGAAGGACCGGGCGGCGGCGGACGACCTCGCCCAGGACATCTTCGTCAAGGTGTACCTGTCGCTGTCGCGGTTCCATTTCAAGTCCGGGTTCGGGACGTGGCTCTACCGGGTCGCGGTCAATCACATCAAGGACCATCTGCGCAAAGTCGCCCGGAGGAAGGAAATTTCGCTCGAAGAGTTCGAGAATCCTCCCTTCGCCGCGTCCGACGGCCTGCGCGAGCGCGAGGTCGAGCGGACGCGGGAGCGGCGACGGGCGGCCGTCCTGAAGGTTCTCGAGACGCTCCCGGCCAAATACCGGATGATCCTGACGCTCCGGGACATCCGGGGCTTGTCGTATGACGACATCGCGGAATCCTTAAACATATCGCCCGGAACCGTGGATTCGCGCTTGCACCGGGCCCGGAAGATGCTTCTGCGAAAAATGACGCCTTATCTAAGCGCGGAAGGAGGAAGCCCATGAGGTGTCGAGCAGCAGAACGGTGGCTGTCTCGGTCCCTGGACGGAACTCTGGACCCGTCCCGGCAGAACGCCTTGGACGGCCATCTCGCCGCCTGCCCGCGTTGCCGGGCGCTCGCCCGGGACTACGCGCGGCTCGGGGAAAGCCTGGGCCGGCCCGCCGAGCCCGAGCCTCTCCCCTATTTCTGGGAGCGGCTCCGGGTCCGGATCGCCGAACAGGAAAAAGCGGCGCCAGCCGCACTCTGGCTCAAATGGAGCCTCCGGGCGATTCCGGTGTCGCTAGCGCTCATCGGCTTCTTCCTCGGCGCGATCGCCTTCATGAGCCCGGTCCTCGACAGCCAGATGAGCCAGACCGAAGCGCTTCTCTTGCGGAACGACAATCCCTTGACCGAGACCAAGACCCTGTTCGAAGAGGAAAAAATCGAGAACAAGGGGATGATGATCATTTTCGCGAGCAACGAACGCATCCCCACGCGGAGATACGCGCCATGAGCAAATCCAAGGTTTGGATCACTCTGGCCATCATCCTGGTCTTCGCCGCGGGCGTCGTCGTCGGCGTCTTCGCCGAGAAATGGCGGTTCACGAAAAAGCCGGGCGGCCGGAGCGGCGGGACGAATCCGGCCAGATATCCGTCCATGGACCGCTGGGCGAACGACCTGGGCTTGACGGCCGAACAACAAGCGAAAATCCAGGATATTTTCAAGGTCAATAATGAAAGAATTGAAGGCCTCCGCAAGGATTTAAACAAGAATGTGGACGAAATCCGCGGCCAGCTGAAGAAGGACATCGATGCCGTCCTGACCCCCGAACAGAAGCAGAAGATGGAAGCGATGATTCAGAAACAGATGGAGCAGCACCGGAAGGACATGGAGCGGCGGCCCAAACCCCCAAGAAACCCCAATTCCAAACCTAATATCAAAAAGGAGAGTCCTAATGAAAAAGAAGTGGATCGTCGGAGTGGTGATTCTGGTAGTCTGCGTTGGAGTCATCCTGGGCTTCAACCTGTTTAAAAAGGGAAAAGGCAGCCAGGTCAAATACCGAACCGAAATCCTCGGCAAGGGCGATATCGAATCTCTCGTCACGACGTCGGGGACGCTGAACCCCGTCGATACGGTCGACGTCGGGGCCCAGGTTTCGGGAAAGATCACCAAGCTGAACGCCGATTTCAATTCCAAGGTCAAGTTCGGCCAAATCCTGGCCGAGATCGATGCGGAGCCCCTCATGCTCAGACTGGACCAAGCCAACTCCAGCCTGAAGAGTTCCCAGGCGTCTCTCGACCAATCCAAGCTGTCGCTCGATCAATCCGAGAAAAAGTTTAAAAGGTCGAAGGAGCTGTTCGACAAGAAGCAGATTTCGGTCGAAGAGATGGAGACCGCCGAATCCAACTATTTGAACGCGAAAGGCAACCTGGTCTCGGCCCAATCCAAACTGGCCCAGTCGCAGTCCTCAGTCGATTCGGCCAAGGTGGACCTGTCCTACACGATCATCAAGGCGCCGATCGACGGCGTCGTCATCAACCGGCCGGTCAACCTCGGCCAGACGGTCGCGTCCAGCTACTCGGCGCCGGTGCTGTTCAAGCTCGCCAGCGACCTGACGAAG
>JBGOYP010000116.1:0-7055 GCA_041479785.1 Candidatus Aminicenantia bacterium
ATAACATCGGTCATCGTTCTCGTCTGGTTCGCGACGGGCGGCATCAAAAATCTGCGGGAGATGGTCCATTCGCTGCGAACGATGACCCGCGACCACGCCGATTCCGGGTTCGTCAGCCGCCGCCCGGACGCGCGACCAGAATGAAAAGCTTTTTTCCCGTGCCGAAGGCCTGCCAGTCCTCAAAACGCTGAATGACCCGAACCGGCATCCGACCCTTTCCCGAAGCTGATAGTTGTGCCATAGCTTGATATTTTTTTCAACCCATATTATAACCGATTCGCCGCGGCCGCCATGGTTAGATATCAAAAAAATCCGATCCTTACCCGGGCGAATATCCCCGACGTCCCTCCCCGTCTTGTCGACGCAACGTCGGTCTTTAATCCGGGCGCGACGAAAATCGCCGACCGCTATCTTCTCCTTCTCCGCGTTCAAGCCCGGTCGCGCGAAACGTTCCTAATGACCGCGGAAAGTACGAACGGGACCGACTTCCGCGTTCGTCCGGACCTCGTGACGCTCTCCGGCCTCGAACGGGTCCGGGAGCGGGTCTATCATGTCTATGACCCGCGTCTCTCCGTTCTCGGCGACATCATCTATATCATGATCGCCCTGGACACGGACCGCGGCTGTAAGCTCGGATTAGCCCGGACGCGGGATTTCGAGCGTTTCGAATTCCTCGGCCTCGCCTCGAACGAAGACATCCGCAACGGGGTTCTCTTCCCCGAGAAAATCGGGGGCCGCTATCTCCGTTTGGACCGGCCGAACACGTCCCGGGCCGAAGGCGGTCCGACGTCGGGGAGTACGATTTGGCTCTCGGAATCGGACGATTTGCTTCGCTGGAAGCCCGCCGCGCCCGTCGTCCACGGCAGGTTCCATTACTGGGACGAACTCATCGGGTCCGGCCCTCCTCCCGTCAAAACGCGCGAAGGATGGCTGCACGTCTATCACGGAGTCGCGACGCATTTCGCGAGCTCTAACATTTACCAGGCCGGGGTGATGCTGCTCGACCTCCATGACCCGACGAAGGTCCTGGGCCGCTGCCGGGGAAATATCCTTGAGCCCCGCGAGCCTTATGAATTGATGGGACAAGTCCCGAACGTTGTTTTTCCGAGCGGGATGATCGTGGAACGCGTGGACGGCGCCGGCTTTGCCCTTCCCGACAGCCCGGTCAAGATCTACTATGGAGCCGCCGATACCGTCGTCGGGCTTGCCGAGACCACCGTCACGGAGCTCGTCGCCGCCGCCCGGGAGGGTGCGATTTCGTGAACGTCGGGGAATAATCGCGCGCCGCTCTCGAGCTGCCCGCGATGACATAAAAATAAAAGAGAGGAGGTTCATTATGGCCAACGTCAGTCAGCGACTCCAGGTTTACAAATGTGTCGTGTGCGGCAACATCGTCGAGGTTCTGCACGTCGGAAGCGGCGAACTCGTCTGCTGCGGCCAGCCGATGACGCTTATGGCCGAGAACACGGTCGACGCCTCGAAAGAAAAACACGTTCCCGTCATCGAGAAGACGGCCGACGGCGTCAAGGTCAAGGTCGGGGCGGTCCCCCATCCCATGGAGGACAAGCATTATATCCAATGGATCGAGGTCATCGACGGCGAGATCGTCTATCGCCGTTTCCTCAAACCCGGCCTAGCGCCCGAAGCGAGCTTCTGTCTGAAGACCGCCGGCGCCGTGAAAGCCCGCGAATATTGTAACCTGCACGGCCTATGGAAGGCTTGACCGGAGAATACCAACCATGACGAAATCGATCAAAGGAACGCAGACCGAAAAACACCTGATGGGCGCCTTCGCCGGTGAGTCGCAGGCCCGCAACCGGTATACATACTTCGCGGGCGTCGCCCGGAAGGCGGGGTACGAACAGATCGCCGAGATCTTCCTCGAAACGGCGGAAAACGAGAAAGAGCACGCCAAACGTTTCTTCAAGCTGCTCGAGGGCGGCGAAGCCGAGATCACGGCGTCGTTCCCCGCCGGCGTCATCGGCGAAACGGCCGATAATCTCGAAGCGGCCGCCGCCGGAGAGAACATGGAATGGACCCGGATTTATAAGGACGCGGCCGCGGTCGCCGCGCGCGAAGGATTTCCCCAGGTCGCGGCGCAGTTCAAGGAGATCGCCGAGGTCGAATCCTATCACGAAAAGCGTTATCGCAAGCTTTTAGCCAATCTTCGGGAAGACAAGGTCTTCAAGAAAGATGTCATCGTCACCTGGAAATGTCGAAACTGCGGCTATCGTTTCACGGGAAAAGAAGCGCCCTTGAAGTGTCCGGCATGCGACCACCCCCAGGCCTATTACGAGGTCCTGGCGGAGAATTACTGAATGCCGCTTTCCATTTAGCGGCGGCTATGCGATCATCGGCTTGACCACGACCGCGCCTTGCGACGCGAGCGCCCGGGCGACGTTGTCAAACATCCGTTCGTCGCGATAGCTGCCGACGACCGAACCGCCCGAGCCCGCGAATTTGGCCGAAGCGCCGCACGCCCGGGCCGCTTCGACCATGTCCAGGTCGGCGGGGCGGATCGCCATGATCGTCCGTCGCAAATCGAAATTTTCATTCATGAGGCCGGCCATCTCGCCGGGCCGGCCCGCCAGAAGCGCCGTCCGTCCCTGTCCGGCCAGGTCGGCGATCCGGCGGAGTGTCCGGATGGTATGGTCGTCCCCGGCGTCGAATCTGGTCCGGATTTCGCTCAAAACTCGTCCTGAGACCTTGGCATTCTCCGGCCTGTAGGCCAGATACAACGGCGGCAAAAGACGCGGGTCCAGCCGTTCGTATCGGCCATGACCCTTCGCCCGGAAAAGTTCCGGTTCGAGGTCCATAAACACGCAGCCTTCGTAAACCTGGGCGACCCGGTCCATGAAACCGGCGACAATCCCGAGTTCCGCACGTTCTGCATCGAGGATGAGGGCCGGCTGGAGCTCGAGCGGAATCTCGACGCGATAAAACGCCATGAAGGCCCGCATCGCGGCCGCGATGATCGCGCTCGAGCCGCCGAGTCCGACCTGGCGCGGGATCGTCGACGCATAACGCACGGCAAACGGCCGGTCGGGAAGGCCGCCGCCGCGACCGCGCGCATATTCCAGAAACGTCTTGAGCCCGGCTTTGATTAGGCGAATTCCGCCGTCATAACCGTAGCGGCCGGTATGTCGCTCGAAATCGGCCAATGACGAAAAACTCTCACCATCCTCGGCCGATGGAACGAACCGCAGACTTTCGCTCTCTTCGAGGACGACGCGGGCCGCGTAATTTTTAACCGAGACCGCGATAATTTTTCCCCCGTAGCTGTCAGACGGGTTGCCGAGAAGCCCGGCCCGCGCATAGGCAACCCCTTCGGTCATAGCGAGGCCAAAAGACCCCTGAGGTAGCCGATCGATTCCGCCGCGCCGGGCAACGGGTCTTTCTCGTCTTTCTCGTATTCGAGGCTGACCGACCCGGAATAATTGATTTTGATGAGAGTCCTGAGAAATTTCGGGATATCGATGACGCCCCGGCCGATCTCCACGGTCTCCCCTTTCGCGGTCGGCGCGCTCACGTCCTTGACGTGGATATCGAGAAGCCGGTCGCTGAAGCGACGGACCGCGATAGACGGCTCAATCCCCGCGCGTTGGGTATGCCCGACGTCCACGCATAAGCCGATTCCGTGGTCGAGAGATTCGACCCGTCCATAAACGCTTTCGGGTGTCGGATAGAGCTTGTCCGTGGGGCCATGGTTGTGGATGGCGAGCTTGATGCCCGACCTTTTCACATGGGTCTCGGCAAGGCTCAAGAGCTCGGGATTCGGAACACCGATGATCATCCGCATCCCGGCCGTTCTCGCATACGCGAAAGCCTGGCGCACTTCGGCTTCGTTCGTCATGTAGATCACACCGCCGCCGTAGACGTCAAGCCCCGCGGCCGTCGCTTTGGCGACGGTCGCTCGGATTGATTCGTCCGGAGCGTCGAGCGGAAGGTGCATGCTTTTAAACGTGACCGGCCGCAAACCGAGCCGCCGGGTCATCGCGATCGCCTCGTCTACGCCGAAGGCGCGGAACGTATAGGACGCCATCCCGAGCTCGAACGGGACTTTTGTCATGAGCAAGACCGTCCCGGCCTTCTCCCTCTGAGCGCTCCAGCCGCGGGCCGCCAGCGCCGCCGCGCCGAGAGTCGCGCTCTCTAAAAACCGCCGTCGCGTCGTCCGGACCATCTTCGTCCGCTACTGGGGAAGGACCCACGGGCTGCGATAACTCCGGCCGACGAGCGCCTGAGCTTCGGGATCGCCTACGACCCGCTCGGCCTTCGGGTCCCATTTGACGTACCGCCGCAGCCGGACCGCGATATTGCCGAGATGCGAGGCGATCACGGACTTGTGACCGATTTCGACATCGGCGGTCGGGGTTCTCCGGGTTTTGACGCATTCGACAAAATTCCTGACATGCTCGGCGTGGAAATCGCCGCCGACGGGCTGGCGCGGTATAGGCAGCATCCGGAAGACCCGGTCGGCCTGTTTGAACCGGTCCGTTTCGGAATAGACCTCCCAGCCGCCGCGGTCGACGACGAGGATGCCGTTTTCGCCGTGGAACTCGCAGCCGTGCTCGCGCTGCCAAGGCCCCATGCCGCATCCGATCATATGTTCCCACTGAAGAGAAAACCCCGGAAATTCAATCGTCGACTGCTGGGTGTCCGGCGTCTCGCGAATATCGTCGGGAAAACCGTATTTGCCGCCGATGGCCATCGCCCCGACAGGGTCGGCGTTCATGGCCCACATCACGACGTCGATCATGTGGGCGCCCCAATCCGTCGCCAGGCCCCCCGAATAATCCCAAAACCAGCGGAAATTGTGATGAAAACGCATGGGATTAAAAGAGCGCTGCGGGGCCGGACCAAGCCACATATCGTAATCCACGCCCGCCGGGGCCAGTCCGTCGGGCGGATAGCCGATGTTGCCCTTCCAGTCGAGGAACGCCCATGCTCGCGTCGCCCGGATCCGTCCGAGCTTCCCCGATTGGACGAAGGCCACGGCGTCCCGAAAATGGCCCGCGCTGCGTTGTTGCGTTCCGACCTGGACAATCCGGTCGAATTTCCGCGCCGCCGCGACCATAGCTCGGCCTTCAGCGATCGTCGTCGCTAACGGCTTCTCGACGTAAACGTCCTTGCCGGCCTGGCAGGCCAGAACGGTCATCAGGGCGTGCCAATGGTCCGGCGCTGCGACGATGACCGCGTCCACATCCTTGCGCTCGAGCACCTTGCGGAAATCTTTGACCCCGTCGGCCTCCTTACTGCGCGCGGCCGCGACCATTCTTCGGCCCTCGGCGACGCGCCCGTCATCCACGTCGCAGACGACGGGGCATTCGACCTGGGCCAGACGAAGGAACGCCGAAAGGTCCGCTTTGCCTTGTCCGCCGACTCCGAGCAAACCGATCCGGAGTCTGTCGCTCGGCGCCGCTTGTTTTTGCCCGGCACCGAGTGCTGCGCCGGCGGCCGCCATCCCGGCCGCGAGCGCGCCGGCCGAAATCGAGGCCTTTGTCGTGTCTCCGATAAATTCCCGACGAGTGATCTTTGTCATGCGTTCTCCTATGCCGGAGCAATTTTTTCCCTTATTCTAAATCATTTATACACAGAAAGCCCGAGTTTTGCTATAGTTTTTTCGTCGAAAGGAAAGGACAGGCCCATGGATGCATCAAAGAAAATTATTTACGTGTTCCTCGCCGCCGCCTTGGCGCTTCCGCTGCTCCCGGGCGGACAGCGAATCCCGCCGCCCAACACCCTGACGGACGGGGAGAAAGCCGCTGGTTGGGTTCTCCTTTTCAACGGGACCACGTTCGAGGGCTGGCGCGGTCTGGGGCGGGATCGCGTTCCGCCCGAGCTGTGGAAAATCGACGACGGCGCCATCATGAAAATCCCCAGCAAGGGCGTCCCGCTTCAGAAAGACGGTCAGCCGCTCCTGGGGGGCGACCTCATGACGATCGGGGAGTTTGAGGATTTTGAGCTGGTGTTCGAATGGAAGATCAGCCCGGGCGGCAACAGCGGCGTCAAGTACAACGTGTCCGAGGAGATGTCGGTGTCCCAAGCGTCCAACCATGCCGCGCTCGGGTTTGAATATCAGGTCCTGGACGACTACCTGCACCCCGACGCAAAAAACGGACCGAACCGGACCGCCGGAGCGCTCTACGACTTGATCGGACCGGCTCCTAAGAAACTCAAGCCGGTCGGCGAGTTCAACACGGCCAGGATCGTCTTCATCGGAAAACACGGAGAGCACTGGCTGAACGGTGTTCAGGTCTTGGACTACGACTTGGATACGCCACGCTTTAACGGCCTCCTGGCTAAAAGCAAGTACAAGGACATCGCCCACTTCGCCGACAAACGGAAAGGACACATCGTTCTCCAGGACCATACGGACGCGGTCTGGTTCCGGAGCATCAAAATTCGGGTTCTCAAATGATTTGAACGCGGCCGGGCCTTCGGCCGTTCGCGCTAGTCCCAGAGCCGCCGCGGATAGGTCCCCGCTTCGACCAGGGTTCGGAACTCGGCCATAACGCGCGGTTTATCTTCGCGGTACGTCACGCCGAACCATGTTTCGTGACAATCCAGGACCTGCACCTCGGCCCGGCCGGAATCGAGAAGCGAACCGATGACCAGGGGAATATAGAGCTCCGCTTTGGGGTGTCCGGCGCTGTTCCGGAGAAAGCGCTCGAACATCTCTTTGGCAAAGCCGAAAAAGGTCGGTGTGAATCCCCAAAAATTCATCGAGACCGTTTCGATACCGCTGAGGCCGACCTCTCGGCCGTGCTCGTCCCGGAAGACGATCCCGGCGGGCGTCCGGTGGATGCTCGTCCGTTCAACGATCCCCCGGAGAAGCTTGTCCGGGCCGACTTCGCAAACGCCGCGCGCCACGGAACCGAAATCGGACAACGTGCTTTCGAGCCTGTACCCGACGAGAGCGTATCGCGTCTCGGAGGGACGCGGCCGCTCCAGGAACCGGGCCATCCCCTCGAACGCGCCGCGACCGTAGAAGTCGTCCGCGTTGATCGCGGCGAACGGACCATGGACCTTCCGTTCGGCAACGAGCACGGCGTGTG
>JBGOYP010000117.1:0-7024 GCA_041479785.1 Candidatus Aminicenantia bacterium
CTCCTTCGTGATCGAGTCCTCGACCCGGTAGATGCCGCCGATGACCGTTGTCCCGCCGTCGGGCACCATGACCGTCGTTTTGGCGCTTTGAGTCGTGATCGGCGGGATGCCGTTGACGAGGTTCGCGAAGTCGGCCGCGTTGTTCTGAATGTCGAGGGTCATGATGATCGTTCCGTCGGCCGTGATCTGCGGCGTGGCCCGGAGCTCGAGCCCGGCATTGATATATTGGGTCGTCACCGTGAAGTTCGCCTGCGTCTGGACCGGGATCTGGCGGCCCTGATTGATATAGGCTTCTTTATTGTTCAAAGTCGTCGCCCGCTCCGAGGACACGATCCGGCCGTTGCCTTCGGTCTCCATCGCCGTGATCGCCAGGTCGAGGCGGAGCGTGTCGAGAACGTTGGCGAACGAAAAGCCGACGGCGGTGGTGAACGAGGGCGAGGGTAAGTTGATGGCGTAGCCCCCGAGCGGTCCGCCGACGCCCTTCGTCACCATGCCCTGCGGGATCATCGCCCCGTCGGCGAGGATCTTGTTCGGGAATTGTAAAGACGTCTGGTTGCCGTAGAACGGGTCGGCCGCGCCTTTCCAGCCCCACTGGAAGCCGAGGCTGCGGACGAACGTCGAGGTGGCCTCGATGATCCGAACTTCGATCTGAACCTGTTGCGTCTGCGTATCGAGGACGGTGATCAACTTCTCGATCAGGTCCAACTTGTCCTTGACGTCCGAGATGATGATCGTGTTCGTCCGCTCGTCGGTGACGACCTCGCCCCGGGCCGATTTCTTGTTCTTCAGGAGCTCGAGGACGTCCCGGGCTTTGGCGTAGGACAGGGTGAACGTTTTGGTCGACAGCGTCCCGCCCTGCTCTTGGGCATCCCGGAGCTGCTGCTGGGACCGCTCTTCTTCAGCGAGAACGTTGAGCGGGGCGATTCGAAGGACGTTGCCCTCCAGGGTCTTGCCGAGTTTATTTGTCTTTAAAATGATATCCAAGAACTGGTCCCACGGCACCAGGTCGAAGCTGAGGGTAACCGTTCCCCTGGCTTCGGGGTCGAAAATCACGTTCAAGCCGACCTTCTCTCCGAGCCAGAGGATGACGTCGCGCAAGTCGGCGTCCTTGAACCGCGGGCTGATGAGTTCGCCTGCGTACTTCTCTGCGGCGTCGTGGATCGTCTGAGCCCGGGTTTTTTCTTCCTGGACCGGGTCGCCGGCTTTGGCCGGTTTGTCTTGAGCTGCCCCTTTCGCCTCCGCCGGAGGCGTGTCGGCGGTCTTGATGGCGGCCGCAGGCGGAGACGGCGGCTGTTCGTCCGCCGTCTTTGTTTTCGGCGCCTCGAGGACGGCCGGGGCTTTGGACGCGGGGAAGGAAATCGTCGTGTCCGTCGGTCCTTGGAGGAGGCCATATTGGCGCGCTTCGCTGAGTTCGAAGACGAGTCGCGTCACGGCGTAAGGAGGCGGCATTTTATATTGCCCCGCGCGGATGATGTCCACGCCGTATTTTTGGACAGGGCGGATCAGGGACGGTTTCGCGAACACCGCATCGTAGACGTCCACGACGAGGCGCAGCGGATTCCCCAAGGCGAAGATGTTGGTGATGGTTTTTTGACTGAGCCGGGCGACAGCGCTCAAACCTTGGCCGTCATCCCGGACGTCGAGGTCGCGGAGCACGGCGCCCCCTCGGACCGGGTCTTTCAGAGACGCTTGCATGTCCTCGGGCAGGACGTCCGCCCCAGTTCTCAGGATTTTTGTCAGCTCGACGACCGTCCGCGGACCGTCGCCGTAAACGCGGTACGGGACCGGCTCTTTGAGCGATACGTAAAGTGCCGCGGTCCCGCTTTCGGCCGTTTCGACCTTGAGGTCGGTCATGAGCGGGGTCTCGTCAGCGGGCAGGGCGGGCGCCGAGAGGCCGAGGATTTGTCCCAGCGTCACGACGAGCGTCGACGGGAAATCCTTGGCATAAGCCGCTTCGATCGTGCTCGGAGGGGTCACGGTCTCGACGATGATGCGGACATTCGTCCTGGAGGGAACGATCGAGATCTTTGGCACGGACGGCTGGGCCGGCCGGTCCGCGGCGGACAGAGCGAGTCCGATGCCCAAGAGGACCAAGACGTACCGAAGTCGATGCCTTGTCATGTTAGCGCTCCTCCGCAACGATATCCCTGACGACGTCGACGGGCTTGGACAGCGGCAGGCCCCGGCTGTCGTGCGTTCTTCTGAAAATAACCCGGTCGGCTCCGATCGACAGGACGAAGCCGTCGGCCAGACGGTCGCCCTCGCGGATCGTGAGCGGGAATCCCTCCGGAATATTGACGATCGCTTCGTAGGCTTGCCGCAGGCCGACGATGCCCATGAGAGTCACATCGTCGATGGCCAGGCCGGCGAGCCCGGTGATGGCCTTTTTCCCCTTCATCGCCGTCGTGGCGTAAAGGTCCTTGAACGGGTCGCGGCGCCCTCCGGAGTGGTAGGAAAACTCCGACGAAACCGGCTTTTTCTCGACCGGCGGCGCGGTCTGGGCGAGTCCGAGAGCGGACGCCGTGCTCAGAAGGGCCACGAGGGCCATCGCCGGCTTAGGGATGTTCATATTCGACGTTCTCCTGGGCTTTCGAGGGCTTGTTGACCGCGGTTTTTTTCACCGGGGTCGGTTCGAGAAAGAAGTAGGTCTTGGCCGTGAACAGCGCCGAGACCGTGCCTTCCTCGGATTGAACCGGTAGGGCCTTGATCGAGAAATCTTCGATGTTGAAGAGCCGGCCGAAATGGAGCAGCCGGTCGAAAAAGGCTCCGAGATTATGGTAGCTTCCGATGATCTCGATGGGGATGGGCTGCTCGGCGTAAAAGTCCTTGGCAATCTCCCCGGTGGGAGCGAAGCGGGAGATGTTGAGTCGTGCGTCGGACGCCATCTGCTGGACGGAACGAAGGATCTCGCCGATCTCCTTCTTCTGGGGGATGATCGCTTCGAGTTCGACCAGTCCTTTATTGAGCTCCACGAGCTCGGCTTCGATCTTGTCGAGCTGGCGTTTCTTGGCCTTCAGGTTCGTCACTTCGCTCTCAACCTGGGCGCTCTGCGCTTTCAGGGTTTTGAGTTCGGCTTGTTTCGGTTTGAAATAGACGAGAAAGACCAGGACGAGGGCGAAAAGCCCGAGGAGGGCCCAAACGTACCACGGCTGGCTCTTCATTTGGCCTCCGGCGTCTTCGTCCGCGGCGGAGCGGGCGTCTGGACGAAGCTCGCGGCGAGCGTGAATTCGAGGTAGACGGTTGCGCCCTGGGTCCGCTGGTTCGAGCCGAGAAGGGCGATCGATTCGAAAAGTTCGCTTTGTTCGAGGTTCCGCATGTAATCGGAGATCAGGATGTTCGTCAGGGCGCGGCCCTTGATTTGCATCGTCTGCCGGTTGAACGTGGCCTCGGTCAGCCAGACCCATTCAGGGAGGGCCGAGCTCAGCCCTTCCATGAACCTCACGACCTGACCCTGCCGGGCCTTGAGGTCGTTGATCAGAGTGATTTTCCGTTCGAGGAACGATTTCTGCTGTTCGACTTCGTCCAGCTTGGCCAGCACGGGCTGGAGCTGGCGCTTCTCGTTCTCGGCGGCCGTGAGCCGGGCGCGCTCGGTATCGATCGCCCGCTTCTGGAGAAGGACGAGGGCGCCCAGCAGGAAGATGACCAGGAAAATTAGGAGATTGTTCTTGGCCGCTTTTTTCTTGACCGGAGCGGCTTCGAGCTCGGTTCCGCCGGCCGGCTTGGCCTCGATGTCCTTGGCCTCGGTCTTGATCAGATTGATGCGGATCATCGTTTATTTCTCTCTCTTGCGCGTGGCCAATCCGGCGGCGACGGCGAAGAAAGGCGCCATTTCCTGGTAATAGACAGGGTCCAGCTTTTTTTCATTATATTGGACGGTGCGGAAAGGGTCAAACAGCGTCGTCTTGACCCCGAACTTCTGTTCGAACGAGCCGGACACGTTTTTGATGTTCGAGAGCCCGCCCGAGATGAAGATGTGCTCGATTTTTTTGTGGGACTTGTCTTCGGCTTCGAAAAAGACGAACGTCTTCTCGATCTCTTCCAAGAGGCCCTTGACGTTCAAGCCGAGGACGGCTTCGTATTCAAAGGGCTGGACACTCGGGGACGTCCCCCCCCTGAGGAGCGCTTCGGCTTCGTCATGACCGATGTTCAGGTCCTTCCGGATGTTCTCGGTGAAGAACGACCCGCCGACCGGGATGTCCCGGAAGAGCTGAGGGACGCCCTTCTCGCAGATGACGATCGTCGTGATGGCCGCCCCCATGTTGATCAGGGCCAGGGTCTGGCCGGTAAATTCTTCGGGGTAGTTGACCTCCAGGATGTTGAACAGGGCGAACGCGTCGACCTCGACCGCGGCGAGGTTTTTGCGCGCTTGATGGATCACGTTGCTGTAGGCCGCGATCTTGTCTTTCTTGCAGGCGACGAGGAGAATTTCCAGGTTTTGGGTCCCGCTGCCCGACGCGGGAGAGAGGATGGCGTAGTCGACGTGGGTCTCCTCGTAGGGATAGGGGATATTATGCTTGGCCTCCCAGATGACCGACTCGGCGAGCTCCTCGGTTCCCATCGACGGAAGGGAGATTTTCTTGATGATCACGGAATTGCCCGAGATCGATATGACGACGTCCTTGTTCGCGATCTTGGCCTTGTCGCAGAGCGCCCGGATGGACTCCGCGACGGCGCTTCCGTCGATGATCGTTCCTTCGACGATCGCGTCATGGGGCAACGGTTCATAACCGACCCGGACGACATGATAGACGTTTCGTTTTCCCTTGGTTCGGACGCCGAGCTCCACCGCCTTCACGGCGTGCGAACCGATGTCGAGACCGACGAAGGATTTATCGCGTTTCAGACCGAACATGCTTCTCCTCACGCCGCCTCTTTGGATAGGACTCTCCGCGCAATTGCGATTTCTCACGCAAGCGCCGCTCGACAACCGGTGGGACCAGATCCCCGACCGGACCGCCCAGGAAGTATACGTCCTTGACAAGGCTCGAGCTCAAAAAAGTGTATCTGTCGCTCGGCATCATGAAGAACGTTTCGACGGCCGGGTTCAAGGTCTTGTTCATCAGGGCCATTTGGAATTCATATTCGAAGTCCGAAACGGCTCGGAGGCCGCGAATGACGATGGACGCGCCGTTGTCTCGAGCGAAATCCACGAGCAGGCCGTGGAATGCTTTGACCGTGATCCGCGGATGGTTTTTGAAGATCTCCCGGATGATCTCGATGCGTTCCGGAGTGGAAAAGAGCGTCTCTTTCTTCGGATTCTCGACAACGGCGATGATGATCTTTGGGAACAGCTTTTCGCCGCGGAGAATGATATCCACGTGCCCGTTCGTGATCGGGTCAAACGATCCTGGGTATATCGCCTGATTTTTCATGACTCTTCGATTTTTTTATTTTCCCGCTTTACCCTTTCTGTGATTAACAAAAATTGCCTTCCGTGTCAAACCCCGATTTGACAATTTTTGGCAGTCTCTTTCTTTGTTACGCATCTTAGCTCAAGCGATATCTTTATGCAAGCGACAAATAGGGGCAATCCCCCCCCTCGATGAATCCGGGGGTGAAATTCCCGTCACCTCTAAGGAGGAGTCTCGCCGGGCGAGTTGCTTTTACAGAGTTGATATGCTATTTTTTTAATTAATGATTCGCTTCGGAACGTCGGGCTGGCGCGCCGTGATGGGAGAGGAATTCACCTTCCAAAACGTCCGGATCGTGGTCCAGGCGATCTCGAATTTTTTGAAGGAGAAGTTCGCGGAAAAGGACATCGCGGTTCTGGTTAACTACGACACTCGCGTTCTCTCCGAACGCTATGCCACCGAAGCGGCCAACGTTCTATCTCATAACAAGATCCACGTCTATCTGTCCGAACGCGACGCGCCGAGCCAGGCCCAGGCTTACCAGATCATCAAGCGCAAGGCCCAGGGCGGCATCAATTTCACCGCGTCGTTCAACCCGCCCGAATACAACGGCCTCAAATTCAACACCGAAACGGGCGCTCCGGCCATGCCGGCCGAAACCGCGGTTATCGAAGCCGAAATCCGGGAGCTCCAGAAGAGCTATTCGTTCGTGCCGCGATACCCCCGGACCGAATTCATCGACAAGATCGACCTCCGGGAGGATTATCTGGCTTTCCTTAAGGACAAGATCGATTTCGACCTCATCCGGAGGTCCGGGATCCGGGTGGGCGTGGACCTCCTCTACGGCACGAGCCGGGAATACCTGGACGAGATCCTGGAAGAAAACGGCGTGCCCGTCGAAGAAATCCACGGCTATATCGACCCGTATTTCGGCGGCATCGCCCCGTCCTGCACGGAAGAAAACCTCGCCGAATTGAAAGCGCTTGTCCTGGCGAAGACCTGCGACCTCGGAATCGCCACCGACGCCGACGGCGACCGTTTCGGAATCGTCGACCACCAAGGACGGGTCATCATCCAGAACCTCATCCTGTCTATGTTGCTGCACTATCTCGTCGCGGTCAAGGGCTGGCGCGGCGGCATCGCCCGGTCGGTCGCGACGACCCATTTATTCGACCGGATCGCGCGCAAGTATGACCTGCCGCTTTATAAGACGCCGGTCGGGTTCAAATTTTTGGCCGAGCTTTTCCTTCAGGGGCGAATCATCTTCGGCGGCGAAGAAAGCGCTTCGATCGCCGTCAAGGACCACCTGCCCGAAAAGGATGGGATCCTCGCCGGCCTCCTGGTTGCCGAAATGATCGCCGCTGCGGGGAAGAGTCTGGCCGTCCTCCTTGACGACCTGTTCCGGGACTACGGGGAACGAGTCGGGCTCCAGAAAAGCATGTCCTTGACCCCCGAACGGGGGAAGAAACTTCGCAAGCTGGCCGAAAATCCTCCGGCCCGGCTCGCCGGACGGCCGGTTTTGGACGTCGAGACCCTGGACGGCGTGAAGTTCGATTTCGCCGATGACGATTGGCTTCTCCTGAGGTTCTCCGGAACCGAGCCCCTGATTCGCTGCTACGCGGAGTCCGGAACGAAGAAGGGCCTGCGTGAGCTCGTGAAGGCCGGGCTGGAGA
>JBGOYP010000118.1:0-7021 GCA_041479785.1 Candidatus Aminicenantia bacterium
AACAAATATGAAAAAATAATGACAATCGCAAAAATTACAATATCGAGTGATATGAAACATTATCCTCCTAATGAGCTTAGATATATTCTTCTACCCGATAATAGCATCGCTTGGGCAATTACATCGGCATATGAGATATCTATCGTAAATAGCCAAGGGAAATTGGTTAAGAAGATTACGAAAGCATATATGCCAGCGCGTATATCGGAAGCGTTTAAAGATAATATGTTAAAGAAGACCCCATTTGAATTTCGAGCCAGCTTGAAGCAGAGATTCGGTGATTATTTTCCGGCTTTTGATATTATGTGTTCGGATGATGATAATTGGCTTTATATTAAAAGTTTTGAAAAAGAAAAAGCTACGGATAATATATTCATTGATATCTTTGACAGGGAAGGCCGTTACATAGCGCGAAATTCATTAAAAATGGGGGAGGAGCTAACTCCAAGACAGGAAGGCAAATTGGTGATAAAGAAGAACAAAATATATGTAAAGGATTTTAATGAAGACGGCTTTCCTGTAATAAATAGATATCTAATAAAGAAATCGATAAATAGCTGAGCTTAACCCGAGGCGGGATAATCAAAACTTGTGTATGAAGGGAAAGAGCGTATCCTAATCGCATATGACGTGAATAAGGCCGGAATCCCGGGAGATACCGCCCGCCGTCACTTCTTCGCGGTCATCATCTCCCGCAGCGGCCGCAACATCTCCTCCGAACCGGTGAAGATGTTCTCCGGGTATTTCCGGAAGGAGATCAGGTCGTTGAAGATGGCGCCGCTCTGGTAGAGGTTCAACCCCATCCCGGCCAGGTATTGGAGCCTCAGGTTCCGGTCCCGGTTGATCTCGGCGTCCTTGAGCCAGGAGGCGAGGTCGGACGTCTGGCCGGCGTAGGTCGAGAGCAATTCGAACGCATTCCGGAAGCCCGCCTCGCGGAGGGACAGCGCGACGGCCTGGTAATCGCTCCGTTTCAGCCTCTGGTCGAGCTCGTCCACGTCGATCTTCGTCGGCTCGACCAGAGCCGTCGTGATGACGTCGTAACCCATCCCGACATAATCGTTGCTCCATACCGTCCCGTAAGGGAAGACCTCCAGGAACGTCGCGATTTCGCTCTTGACGGTTTCCGTCGTGCTTTCGTAGAGAGGGACCCATTGGGTGATCACACCGCCCGGGTTCAGTCGCTTCTTGCACAGCTCGAAATATTCTTTCGTGTAGAGCATCGCCGAACCCTTGATCCAGGGATGGATGGGGTCGGAGGTGATGACGTCGAACGTTTCCTTCGTCGTGAGGATGAAATGGCGGGCGTCGTCGTAGACGATCTCGAGCCTCGGGTCTTCCAGGATGCCGCTGTTTTCCTGTCCAAAATACCGGGCGACGACCTTCGGGATCAAAGGCTCGATCTCGCAGAGGACGATGCGTTTGACACTGGGATATCCGACGAACGTGCCGGCGGTGATGCCCGCGCCGCAGCCGACGACGAGAATCGACCGGGGAGCCGGATGGAGGAGCGCCGGGACGTGGCCGAGCATTCGCTCCATGCGCATGTCCTGCGGGTCGTTCGAGGCTTCGATCCGGCCGCTGATATGGAAGTTTCGTGTGCCGTTGTCGAGCACGGTGACGGCGACCGAAGCGTTCATGCCCTCCCCGACGTATAGCGGACTCCCGACGAGGGTCTTCGTCGGGAGCTGGCGTCCGTGGGCGATCAAGCCCCACGGGACTTTGGCCACGATGAGAGCCAGGAAAAGCGCCAAGCCCGTGGCGATGGCCAGCGACACAGCGCCGGCGATCTTGATTCGCGGATGCCCGTCCGCGGGCCGGACATCGGACTCCGTCCAGAAAGACTTGATGAGCGGCGCGAACGCCAGGAGCCCCGCCGCGGCGGACAGCCCGATGAGCAGGCGCTGGCAATTCTGCGTTCCCAGCCAGGGAACCAGCAGCATGCTGAACCCCAGCGAGCCGACGATCGCGCCGACGGTATTTGCCGCGTATACACCGCCGACAAGCCGGCCCGGGTCCTGCCCCGGCACGGCGACCGCGGCGAGCGCCAGCGGAAAGCTTGCTCCCCAGAGAAGAGCGGCGGGCAGAACGGCCCAAACGCAGCGCATCAGGTCGAGTTGAAAAGTGAGCCAAGGATTCGTCGTCAAGGCGGGATTAATCGGAAGGAACGGGAGGGATTTCGCGAGCATCCAGGCGGTCCAAGCTACGGCGGCGGCCAGCAGCATCTGGCTCCAACCGAGAGAGACGCGAGGCCGCGTTCGGCCGCGAGCGAGAAGAGAACCGACGCTGCTGCCGATGCCGATGCCGATCAGAAACACCGCGAGGATGATCGAGAACGTGTAGACGGTCCCGCCGAGCATGAGCGACAAAAGGCGCGTCCAGACGACCTCGGCTCCCATCGCGCATAGCCCCGAAAGACCGATCGTGACATAGACCGACCAGGCCTGCGGGGCCCGAAGGGCTAGGCCCGGGTCCGGGCCGGCGGCAGACTCCCGGTATGAAGAACGGCGCGCCATAAGGAGGGCGACCAGGGCGATCGCCCCGTTGATGGCTGCGGCGACGAAAGTCGCCGTCCACGTATCATAGATTCTTAATAGATAGAATCCGGCGAGAAGGCAGCCCAACACGGCGCCGGCCGTGTTCGCACCGTAAAGAAATCCGAGCCGGGACACGCCGTTCGGGGTCGTTTCGAGCCACCGCGAGAGCGCCGGGAGCGTGGCCCCCATCAGGACGGTCGGCGGAAGGAGGCAGATCGCGCACACCGCGCCGCGGAGCAGGATCGAGGCCAGGCCGTGGCCGGCGCCGGCCGAATAGACCCGGTCGACGAACGGCACGGCGAACAGGACCGCGATCCCGATCAACCCGATGCCCAGCTCGAGAACGGCGTAGACGCGGAGCGGGTGTTTCCGGCGCGAAATGAGCCGCGGCAGGCCGATGCTGCCGAGGCACAGGCCGCCCATATAAGTTCCGAGTAAAAATCCCATCGAAATCGCGGTCGACCCGATCACCGCTTGAAGAAGCTGGAACCAGATAATTTCGTAGATCAGGGCGGCAATCCCGCTCCCGGCAAACAAAAAGAGAAGCGCGGGGAGCCCGCGCCGCGATTCCGGGTTCTTCGCGATGACATCAGGAGGAGGAGCCGAGGTATCGTTCGTCATGGAGGAATCATAGTCACGAGCGTTCCGGAAATCAAGGACGGTTTCGCCTTGACAAGCCTTTTCGACCGGCGATATAGTTCTTTCACGATTGACCGCATGCCTAACAACATCGTCCGCGCGATTCGGCGGAAACCTTCCAGGAGGTGGCTATGAAACGTTCGCGTTTATGGATCATGATCGGGCTCGGGATCGCGGCGGGGATGGCGTTCGTCGCGCCCGGCCATGCCCAGAAATCATTCACCATCGAGCAGGTCCTGAGCTATGCCTTTCCTTATGAGCTCGTCTCGGCCCGGAAAGCGGACCGTATCGCCTGGATCGAGGTTGAGCAGGGGAAACGGAACGTTTACACGGCCGCGGCGCCCGACTTAGCCTCCATCCGGCTGACGTCCTTCATGGCCGACGACGGGATCGATTTGACGAGTCTGAAGATCTCGGACGACGGAGCCGTCGTCGTTTTCGTCCACGGCCACGGCCCCAATCGTGACGGATGGATCGCCAACCCGACGCAATTTCCCGACGGGAGCGAGCAGGCCATCTGGGCCGTCCGGACGCGCGAGGCGACGCCGTTTCGCGTCGCGGCGGGAAGCTCGCCCGTCCTGTCCCCGGACGGCACATGCGTCGCCTGGGTGAAGGACGGCGAGATCTACGCCGCGGCCATCCCGTTATCGGGCCCGCCCGCCGTTCGAGCCGAGGACGAGAAGATATCGCCGTTCTTCCGGACGCAAGGAACGAACGGAAGCCCGGTTTGGTCTCCCGACGGCACGAAGCTCGCCTTCGTGACCGACCGCCGAGATCATGCTTTTATCGGCGTTTATGACGTCGCCGCCCGCAAGGTCACGTATCTTGCGCCGTCGGTCGACCGCGACACGAGCCCGACGTGGTCGGGAGACGGCACGAAAGTCGCGTTTATCCGCCGGCCCGGGCAGACCTTCGCCCAGATCACTTCGGCTGCTCAGGCTGCTCCGCGGGCGGGCGGTTTGAGGGGTGGAGCGCCGTCTCAGCCAACCCCGGCGCCGCAGACCACCCCCGGCCAAGTCGCCAACGGGCCGGGATTCCAAACGGCGAAATTCGCGGACGGCCACGTCCTCACGTTTTGTGTAGCCGACATTGCTACGGGAAAGGCGAATAAAATTTGGCATGACCCGCTCGACGATGCGACGTTCCGGACGATCAATCAGATCGTTTGGGCCGGGGACGCATTGGTCTTCCGGCTCGAGAGGAACAACTGGCCGCATTATTATTCCGTCCCCGTCTCCGGTAAGCCGGACGTCGTTCCGGCGAATATCACGCCGGGCGACGGCGAAACCGAGTTCGTCGGCTACTCGACCGACGGCAGGACGCTTTATTACACGTCGAACGTCGGCGACATCGACCGCCGCGACCTCTGGGCGACGCAAACGTTGACCGGGGGACCCGTCCAGCTGACCAAGGGCGACGGGATCGAGACTGAGCCCGCGGCGCTTGCCTCCGGCGGCCAAGTCGCGGTCTTCTATTCCGACGCGAAACGGCCGCGTTCCGTGGCGCTCGTGCCGGCCAAGGGCGGCGCCGCCAAGATCATCACCAAGCTTCTCCCCGAATTCCCCCTCGAAGCCCAGGTCGTTCCCCAATCCGTCCTCCTCAAGGCCGAAGACGGGCTCGAGTTCCACAGCCAGGTCTTTGTCCCGAAGGATATCAAACGCGGCGAAAAGCGGCCCGCGATCCTGTTCTCGCACGGCGGACCCGGCCGGCAGATGCTGCTCGGCTATCATTACATGTACTTCTACCACATGTCTTACGCCATGAATCAGTACTTTGCCAACAAGGGATATGTCGTCATTTCGGTGAATTATCGCTCGGGCATCGGCTACGGCCGGAATTTCCGCATGGCGCCCAGCCGCGGCGCCCAGGGGTCGTCCGAGTATCAGGATATCGTCGCCGCGGCGAAGTATCTCCAGTCCCGGCCCGACGTGGACCCGAACCGGATCGGGTTGTACGGCCTATCGTACGGCGGATTGATCACGGCCATGGGCTTGTCGCGCAATTCCGACATTTTCAAAGTGGGCGTGGACATCGCCGGGGTTCATCTCTGGGGCAACTCGCTCGACACCAACAGCACGTCGTTCAAGGCCTCGGCCATCTCGACGATCGACAAATGGACCTCGCCCGTCCTCCTCGTTCAGGGCGATGACGACCGCAACGTCGCTTTCTCTCAGACGACGGGGCTTGTCCAGCTCCTCCGCGCCCGTAATATTTATTACGAGCTCATGGTGTTTCCCGACGAGGTCCATGATTTCCTGGTCTTCGACCGGTGGCTCAAGACGTTCAATGCGGCGGACGAATTCCTCGGCCGCTATCTGAAGAAATAGAAGGGAAAAAGGAAGGGCATCTTCAAGTCCGCGCCGGCAGGCGCCGCTTCGCCCTCCGGCCGAACCAGAGCCGCTGGGCGTTCCCCGAGGCGACCAGCGTTCGGACGCGGGGCGATAGGGACCGGAGGAGACCGTTGTACCGCGCCAACGCCCGGCCCAGATGTTCGAAGTGGCCGCACAGGTCGCTCCCGATGCTGAACCGAGTGGGATAGCGGTTGATGACCTCGATCCAATGTTTCTTGGGTTCGAGCATGTCGCAGATGACATCGTCGTAGACGACCCACGAGACGTCAACGTTCAACTGCGGGTACCGGTCGAGCATCGACGAAACCATCCGGTGGTAGGCTTTGTGAGAGACCCGGCGCGAGATACCGCAGTGCGCCCAGACGAACACGGTCTCCGGGAACTTCTGGAGGACGTCCTCGAGCTCGTCGAGGTGCTCGTATTCGTCGTGGATGCTCACCGAGGTGCTGTTCTGGTGGACGAGAACGGGCAGGCCGCGGGCGGCGCAGAGCTCGTAGACGTCGAACAGCGCCGGATGGTTGACCCGGGCCGTTTCTTCGTTCGTGAGGTTGGTCAGGTCGTCGTGCCGGCAAAGGATCTCGCCGACGCCGCGCCAGAAGGGGTATTTGGTCAGCATGCGCTCGATGTCGCGAACGGCGTATTTGTCCGTCGGGTTGAAGCCGCAGACGAGCGGAGCGAATCGGCGGCGCGATGCCTCCGAGAGCCTAAGGTACTCCTCGGCCAGGATCTCGTCGGTCTGGTGAAAATAATAACAGCGGGAATTGTCGTCCAGGTAATAGTGCGGCGGTCGTTTCTCGAAGGCGTCCCATTTTTTCTTGAGAGGGAGGCCGAAGAGAACGGCCTTGGCGACGCGGCCGGCGTCCATGAGCTCGAGGAGGCGCTTTATGCCGTCCGAATCCTGGATAAAATCCACAAAATGGAGATGGGCGTCGATGACCGGAACGATGGGCGCCGTTTCGGCGTGCTCAATGATTTTTTTGTGAAAGGCGGCGTGGTAGCTCATGTCTGTCGAAGCGGCCGAAGCATAGCATCCGGGCTCGCCGCGTGTCAATAACGGTCGATGAATTCGGGGATACGATCCCTATGGGCCCGATTTCCCGGCGGTTCCGAAACCGGGTCCGTTGGGATCGGCGCTAATAACGCGGGGAGCGAGGCATCCATCCTTACCGGAGGCCGTCTTTCTTGACGAGGCCGGCTGGAGGGCTTCACGAGATGCGACACGGCATCGATCGTCGCCCGGCCTAGGCTTCGGCCTCGGATGGCAGCACGGAGCTCGCCCGTCAGCATAATCACGCCGACGATTGTGTAGGCGATCGCCACCGAACGCAGGCTCCAGCGCCGCCAAGCCGACTTTTGGCGCTCGGCGACGAGAATCGCCAGGAATGGCAGGACGATGAGAATCCGGGTAAACCCCCACGCCTCGATATAGACGGAATAGCTCAAAAACGGAATGAGGACGGTGAAACCTAGGAACGTATATTCAGAAGCGGTCCATCG
>JBGOYP010000119.1:0-6945 GCA_041479785.1 Candidatus Aminicenantia bacterium
ACACGAACCGGACGGGGGCGAGCCGAGCGCGGCCGACGACCACCGCGAGCGACGTCCCGAAGACGACCGGCATCGTCGAGGCCGGCAGGGCCCAAGGCCGGGCGGCGACGACCCAGACCTTCAAAGCCGGAGGCGTACGCGGTATTTCGTTCATGTCAATGTCCTTTCGTCCTGAGCGCTCCCCGCCACCCGTGACCCGCCCCGATAGGGATAAAGTGTTCAACGATCAGCCTTGGGTCGGCATTTCGGAGCGCTTTTATTATAAACGAAGACCGGCCGGGAAAAAGCATGGCCCGGAAAATTATTGACAGGAATGATGATGATATGCTATTAACTCTATCGAATTTATCATAATTGCGGGCGCTATCGGACCGCCCGGAGGCCGCTCTTTCGCCCGCCCCGAAGGAGGACACGCATGGACCGGACCCGACGAAGCATCGACAGGAGGTCGTTCCTGAAAAACGGCTTGATCGGTGCCGCCGGCCTCGGCGCGCTATCCGCTCTACCGACGTCGCTCAAAGGACAATCCCAGGTCTTCAAGGAACCTCAAGGCGCGGCGAAAAAGGCCGGCTTCATCTACCGCAAGCTCGGCAAGACCGGCGTCACGTTGCCCATCGTGTCTTTCGGCGTCATGAACACGGACAACGAAACCCTGATCCGGAGTTCTCTCGACGCGGGGCTGGCGTACCTCGACACGGCCCACGGGTACATGCGGGGCCGAAACGAGGAGCAGATCGGCAAGGTTCTCCAGGGCCGGCCGCGCGATTCCTATTTCATCGCGACGAAAGTCCCCGGCGAGCCGGTCGACAACAGGACGCGCCGGTTCAGCGCCGAGACCAAGGCCGAGCCGTTCCTTCAGAAGTTCGACCTCAGCCTGAAACGGCTCGGGCTGGAGTACGTGGACATTCTGTATATTCACAATGTCATCTACCGGGATTCCGTTCTCTTCGAGTCCCTGATGAAGGCCCTCGAAACGGCGAAAAAGAGCGGCCGGGCCCGTTTCGTCGGCGTCTCCACGCACTCAAACGAGCACGAGGTCATCCGGGCGGCGGTCGAGAGCAAATTCTACGACGTCGTCCTGAGCGGTTACAACTTCGCGAAGACCAACATCGTCGAGCTCGACAAGGCCATCGCCGAAGCCGCCCAGGCCGGCCTCGGCATCGTCGCCATGAAGACGCTCGCCGGCGGCTTCTTCGACCGCGAACGCCAGCAGCCCGTTCCGGCCAAGGCCGCCCTCAAGTGGGCTCTGAACAATCCCAACATCACCTCGGCGATCCCGGGCATGACGTCCCTGGACCAGCTCGAAACGAACCTCCAGGTCGTCAAGGACATCAAGCTCACGGACGACGAACGGAAGAGCCTGCGGCTCAAACCCGAAATCGGCGGGCTTTATTGCCAGGGCTGTAACACGTGTCTCGACCAGTGCCCGAAGGACCTTCCGGTCCCCGGACTCATGCGGAGCTATATGTACGCCTACGGTTATCGGAATCTCGGCGCGGCCTACGACCTGGTGGCGTCGCTCGGCGTTTCAACGGACCCCTGCGGAAACTGCGGCTCCTGTCCGGTCAAGTGCGCTATGGGGTTTGACGTTAAATCACGGACGACGGACATCGCCCGCATTCAGGCCGCGCCCGCGGACCTGTTCGCTTAATGAGGTGACCGTTTTAATACGGTGACAGATATGTCATTTCACTAATTTAAATAGGGGAATGGCATATCTGTCACCGTATTAAATAGGTGAAATGGCATATCTGTCACCGAAATTATTCGGCGGGGCGGACGTTCTTCGGCCTCAGCTTCTTATCGACCGCATAGACGATCAGACCGGCCGCCGTTATCCCCAGTCCGGCCAAGGATTCCTTCGGCCGGTAGACCAGCCCATATCCCAGGATCCAGATGTGGATCGCCAGGAAGAAAAGCGGGACGAAAGGATATCCGAGCGTCCGGTAGGGGCGCGGCAGGTCGGGGCGTTTTTTTCTCAGGACCATGACCCCGAGGACGGTCATGAAGGTGAACAGGTTCAGGGTGAATCCGATGAAGACGATGACCTGGTCGAACGTGGCCGTCAGGATATAGAAGACCGAAAGCACGCCCTGGGTGACGATGGCCACAGCCGGGATGTCTTTCCGGTTGCTCTTGCCCAGCTTGCGAAAAAGATGATAATCCTCGCCGATGACGCGCGAGATGCGCGGCCCGGCAATGACCATGGCGCTGATGCTCGAGAGAAGCAGGAGCGAGATGAGGCCGGCCATGATCCGCCCGCCCTGCGTCCCGAAGACCCGCGTCGCGAACAGGAACCCGACCTCGAGCTTCCCCGCGAGCTCGGGCAGCGGCACGGTGAAAAGAAAAACAAAATTCAACAGGACGTACATGACGATGACGAAGAGCGTTCCCGTGATCAGGCTGATGGGCAAGTTACGGGACGGCTTCTCGATCTCGCCGGCGACGTAAGCCGCCGCGTTCCATCCCGAATAGGAGAACGTGACGAAGAACATCGACACGGCAAAAGCGGGGCTCAGGATGTCGTGACCCGCCGACCGGGTCAGGGCGAAGGAGAGATGGGCCGATTTTCCGAGGACCAGGCCGAGCCCGCCCATCCCGAAGATGACGATCACTTTGAAGAACGTGATGACGTTCTGGAACTTCGCGCCGAACATCTTGTCCGTGGCGTGGATGGCCGTGATCAGCAGGATGACCCCGATCGCGATGAGCGACGAGACGCGGACGAACGACAGCCCGCCGGCCAGCCGCTCGGGAAGCGCCAGCGCGCTTCTCAGGTAATTGCCGAGGGCGATGGACGCGGCCGCGACGGGCGCCGCGAACCCGACGAGAAACGAGATCCAGCCCGAGAGGAACCCGGCCGCCGGATGATACATCTTGGTCAGATAATGGTATTCGCCGCCGCTCCTTGGAAAGAGGACCCCCGCTTCCGAATAAGTCAGGGCCCCGAACAGGGCGATGGCGCCGCCGAGGACCCAGAGAAGGAGCAGAGCCAGCCCGGACGTGAGCACGGGATTGCCGGCCGCGTCCCGGCCGACCTGGAACCCGAGGCTGGTGAAAACTCCCGTCCCGACCATGTTGGCGATGACGAGGGCCGTGGCTGTCGTGAGGCTGAATCGCGTCTTCATGAGGCGCTTTTCTTTCTAAAATATTGCACCGAGTCCTTGTTCGTGCTCCAGTGGTAGCCGAGGTGGAAGGGAAGCCTCTTCACCCGGGCCGGGTCGGCGTAGGCCGCCTTAAGGTCCGCCTGCTCGACGCCCGCGGAGAAATCCGCGATAGGCTTAACGTACTCGCCGTAGAGCTGGCCGTCCCATTGCGCGGCCGCAAAATATTTATAGGGCACGCCCGTGTCGTCCTGGAGGACGAAGCGGCTTTTCGCCAGGACGATCGTCCGGATGTTCGAGAACTCCTTGTAGTGGAGGAGATAGGACGCGGATTTGATGAACGTCGTTTCGAAGGGAAGGGCGTCGCAATATTTAAAGATGGGCGAGCTCTTCATGAACGAGCCGTCCGAAAGGTCGCAGGAAATAAAAATAAGCGACCGTATCCGTTCCGTCCCCTCCGCGCGGAACTCGACCTTGACGCCGTAGGGCCGCCGCAGCTTGGCCGGAGCCGGATATAGAGCGAGCTCTTCGGCCCGTCCGTCCGCCGCGAATTCCAAGCGTTTGACCGAGACGATCGCGTTGCCCGTCCGCTTCAGGAAAAAGCACAGGAGCGGGAGCACGCCGTCGACCTTGTCTCCGGTCAGCGTCTCGTCCATGTGATGAGTGATGAAATAGCTCTTGTTGACGAAGTCCCAGAGGGCCGCGCTGAGGTTGCCCGTGTAGGTTTGAACGTTCTTGGGCCAGGCTTTGTCGAAGGACGGCAGCTTCCCCACGAACTCCAGCCCGAGAAGGACATACACATCGGCGTTCGGGAAGAGGACGAACGGCGTTATGAAATCCGGACCGCCGAACGGATAGAAGACCGTTTTGGTCGCCGCGTTCGCGTCGGCCAACTCGATCTCGGTCCAGGCCCGCATCGGAAGGAGACGCTTTTCTTCGAGGTCGGCCCAACTCTTCTCGATGCTGGCCGCATAATCCTTCCACTCCTTGGACTCTTGTAGGGACCGGAGCTTATCCTCCCGGCACGGCAGCCCGGCGATGAAGTTGGCGATGTCGTCGGGCGAGACCTCGGCGGGCGGGCTTTGGACGGCCGCGGCGGGCGTCCCGCCCGTCCCGGTCGGCCGGGCCGGCGGCGTTTGTCCCGCGGCTACGACATATCCGACCGCGGCCAGGGCGACGCAAAGCGCGGCTCTGAAGACGAGATTTCTTCTCATGGTACGAAGCTTTATTATAAAGAAGTCGGGGCCAAAAGTGAAGCAGGAACGCTCGGGATATGCCGCCCGTCACCACGCGGATTTTCCCCGGCGCGGAAAATCCGCTCGACCTCGCTCTCGAGCTCTCAGAAAAGCTCCGCTTTTCTGATCCATGCCCGCTCTCGCTCTCGGACGGGTTCCGAGCGGCATACCCCTCGCTTCGTAAACAAAAACTCGGACTTTATTTAGGGCGCCCCGATCGGCGTCACCTTTTCTCCCCAAAACGGCTTTATGTCTTATGTCGGGGAACGCTCAGGCCGTTCTTTTGATGATGACCAGGGTCCGGTCATCGGCGGGCGGCGCTTTGCCCGTGAACGCGTCGAGGGTGTTGAAGACGGAGGTGATGATCTCGGCCGCGGGTTTCTTCGCGCCTTTGCGGCAAGCCTCGGTCAGACGCTCCTCGCCGAACTCCTCGTTCGCCGCATTCCGGCTTTCCGTGATGCCGTCGGTGAATAGGACGCACACGTCGCCCGGAGCCAGCGACGTGGCTTTCCTTTCGTAGACGCTTGCGGGGAACATGCCGAGGCACAGGCCCGTACTCTCGAGGCGCCTCAGGCGGCCGTCCCGGTCCAGGACCATCGGAGGGTTGTGCCCGGCGTTGAAATAAGCCAGCTCCCCCTTCGTCACGTTGAGCTCGCCGAAGAAAAAGGTGATGAAGGCGTCGATCGACGAGCTGCGCTCGACGAAATCGTTGAGCTTGGCCGCCATGGCCTTCATTTCGTAGCGGGGGTGGATCTCGGAATGAAGCGCCGCGCGCAACGACGCCATCAGGAGGGAGGCGCTGACCCCCTTGCCCGAGACGTCGCCCACGGCCACGGCGATGCGGCCGGGGTCGATCGAGATAAAATCGTAGTAATCTCCGCCCACCTGGCGGCAGGGGATGTTCTTGCCGGCGATGTCGTAGGGTTCGCAGGACGGGACGGCCTTCGGCAGGAAGTCCTTCTGGATCTTGACGGCGAGCTCGAGCTCACGCTCCATCCGTTCCTTCTCGATCGACTGCTCGATGAGAATGGAGTTCTCGATCTTGATCGCGGCCAGGTTCGAGAGGAGCGTCAGCAGCCGCAGGTCCTCCTCCGTGAACGGCTGGAGGAGCGACAGGCGGTCGGAATAGATGATCCCGATGACTTCCTTGTTGTTCCAGAGGGGGACGCACATCGCGGAATGGATGCCCGAATCGATGATGCTCTCCCGTCCCTTGAAGCGGGGGTCGAGCGCGGCATCGGACGTCAGGACAGCCAGGTGTTGCTCGAACGCCATGGCGACGATGCTCCGGCTGACCTGGATCTTCTGGCCTTGGAGCTGCTTGATGTTGACCCGGACGACCTTGGGAATGAGCTGGACGGGATTCCCCTCGCGGAGCATCAGAACGCTGCGGTCCATCCGCAGGTTGGCCAGGAACACGTCCATGATGTGTTCCAGGAGCTCGGCTAAAGGCTTGTGGAGAACGAGCGCTTGGCTCACTTCGTTCATGACGGCGAGCATCTTGTTCTCGGCGCGGATCTGGTCGGTCTCGCTGACGGGGACGGCGGCTTGGATCGTTGTCCGGGCCGATGGCCGGGAGAGGATATCGCGAAAAGGTATGACGGTGTTGATGTTCGTCGTCGGCGCCGGAGCGTCAGTGACCTCGACGTTGGTCAACAAGGCTTTATCGAACAGGATGCGGACCGAGCCGAGAAGGATCTCGTCGCCCTCCTTGAGCTCGACCCCGCCCGCGATCTTCTTTCCGTTGACGAACGTCCCGTTCTTGCTGCCGCCGTCCCTGATGGCGAAGCCGGTCTCGGTCGGATAGATGATGGCGTGCTTGCTCGAGCAGAATGCATCCGGGACGGGGATGTCGTTTTCGGCCGCCCGGCCGAGGCAAACTTGTACGTTCTTTAAAAGAACGGAATACGGCTCACCTTGCTTCGGATAAATAAAAAGCGTCGCCATCGACCACCCTTGATATTATAGCATATTCTTGAGGATTTTCCTGCAGGCCTGCGCTTTTTCGTCGAGGGGGCGTTCCTCGAGAAGAGGAAGGAGAACATCCTTGATGTCCTTATCGAGGATGTTCTCGAGAAGCTCGAGGGCATAATCGACCGACGTCTTCTTGCCTTCATGGTAGTTCTGAAAGGCCCGGGCCACGTCGTCGCGGGAATAGAGGAGCCCGACCAGCGAAAATATCTGCTGCAGCGTCCGGGCGAGCTGGGCTTCGGGGTCCCCGGCCGACGCGGCCGGCCGGCCTTTGTGCTGAGCCAGGGCGAGTTCCTGGATCAG
Source organism: Candidatus Aminicenantia bacterium (assembly GCA_041479785.1). Classification (GTDB taxonomy): domain Bacteria; phylum Acidobacteriota; class Aminicenantia; order Aminicenantales; family UBA4085; genus JBGOYP01. Next base: position 6,614 of record JBGOYP010000119.1, read on the forward strand.
CCCGCAGGCCTTCGCCACGTGGTTGAAGATTTCGGGTTGGATATCCGCAGCGGCGAACGGAATATCGGGCCGCGCGGACCGGAGCTTGTCCAGGGCCGCGATGACCTCGGCCGAGACCGCGCCCTCCCTCGCCTTCAGCTCATGGACAAGAATGGCCGCGGCGCGCGGCGTTCCCATCCGGGCCAGGATCGCCGGAATCGCCTTCCGGACGGCGGGCTCTTCGGCCGGGTCGGCGAGATAATCTTTCAGCATCCCGGCGATCCGGTCGCCGTATTCGAGAAGCGCTCCGGCTGCGGCTTCGGCCGTGCCCGGACGGCCCAAATGGGGAACAA
>JBGOYP010000120.1:0-6889 GCA_041479785.1 Candidatus Aminicenantia bacterium
AGATCCGGCCGTCCGTGACGACGTTCAGGATGAATCCGCCGGCGACGAACTGGTAGGAGACGATGGAGACGAACGATAGGATGAGGGCGATGGCCCCGAAGACGCGGGCGGCGGGGCCGTAGCGAACCTCGAGGACGTCGCCGACCGTGTACTGACCGAAGGTGTGGATCTTGGCCGCGAGGAAATAGATGAGGATGATGCCGACCCAGGCTCCGGCGGACAGCCAAATCGCGGAGAAGCCGGCTTTGGAGGCGAACTCGGCTCCGGCGATAAACGTTCCCGACCCGATCCAGGTGCAGATGAGGGTAAAGACCATGACCTGCCACTTGAGCGAGCGGCCGGCGACCATGAAATCTTCCTGGCTTTTTATCCGGCGGGCGCGGAGGAAGTTAAAGCCTGTCAGAACAAGGAGGTAGGCGAGAATGATCCAGAGGTAAATCGACATCTCGAGGCTCCTTTCAAAAAGCGGTCGCCCGGGTCCGACCGCCGGTCAGCTCCGGCCGGTCCCAGCCGCGCTTTTTTTCTTAAAGATTTTCGATATTTTCAGCCGCAGATAAACGCCGCCCATGACCAGATAGCGCTTAACGTCTCCGGCCGTCCGGATGTGTTTGACCGCACGCGGTGCTTTGCGAAGAAGCGATGTATGCTTGGCCCCGAACGACCAGCGCAGGACGAGCTCCGAGACCTGGCTCCAGGTGAGCTTGTCCACGTAGAGCGGGACATCGCCCTGGGCCATGGGCAGGGTGATGACCTTGGAAAAAGCCCGCTTAGCCCAGGAGAAATCCGGCGGGAGGACGCCCGTCTCGCGCGCCAGGCGTTCGAGGGGCGTGCCGGGATAGATGTGCAGGATCGCGACCGAGCCCTCGATCCGGTCCTTATAATCCTCGATGACCCGGATCGTTTCCTGCGCCTCGGCCCAGGTTTCGGTCGGGTGGCTGAAGATGAAGAAGACGTTGGGGATGACGTCGAATTCATGGCACCACCGGACGAGGTTGTGGAAGTCCTTCATCTCGACTTTTTTGCCGACGACCTCGTTGCGGACTCGGTCCGAACCGGCCTCGAGGCCGAACGACAGGTGGAACAGGCCGGCCCGCTTCATCTTTTCGACGAGGTCGCGGCTCATGATGTCCATCCGGACGTCGCATTTGAAAAAGACGTCGAGACGGCGCTCGATCATGAGGTCCGAGATCGCGTCCGCCCGCTTCGGGTTTGCGTTGAACGTGTCGTCGTAGAAGAACACGACCTTGATGCCGTAGCGTTCCTTGAGGAACTCGATCTCGCGGACGACGTTTTCGGGGCTGCGGACGCGGACATGGCGGCCCCAATTGATCGGCGTCGCGCAGAAGCTGCAGGCGAACGGACAGCCCCGGCTCGTCATAATGTTGACCGCGGGGAGGTCCCCCCGGCCGGGCACGGGGAACGTGAATTTGAATTTTTCAAACGGCACGAGGTGGAAAGCGGGGAAAGGGAGGCTGTCGAGGTCGGCGATGGGCGGACGCGGCGGACCGCAGCGGGCCCGGCCGTCGACGCGCAGGACGAGACCCGGGATATCCCGAAGGGCGGCGACGTCCTTGGATTTCTCCCAGGCGCGGCAGAGGTCGGGCGTCGTGAGCTCGCCTTCGCCGCGGACAACGACGTCGAGCTCGGGGATATGGTCAAGGCAATCTTCGGCCGCCATGGAGGCGTGAGGCCCCCCGAGCACGGTCAGGGCGTCCGGATGGGCACGCTTGGCCAGGCGGATGAGCTTGAAGCTCTGAAAGCGGTTTTCGGTCGTGATCGTCACGCCCACGATGTCGGGCTTGTCGCGCTCGATTTTCCGCCGGATATCGGCCCAGCTCAGCCCCAGGACATCGGCCGGAACAACCTCGACCGGAACCCCGGCCCTCTCCAGGACGGCTCCGATATAGAGCAGCCCGAGCGGCGGCATGGACGAGCCCTTCGACCATCGTTCGGCGAAATATCCGCCCGGCGGAAGGTAGAGCTGGACCTTAATCACCGTGGACCGTGTCCTCCTTCTTTTCGAGCTTCATCGAGAAGACTTTGGTCACGTTCGGCTCTTCCATGGTCGTGCCGTAGATATAATCGGCGACCTCCATGGTTTTGTAGTTATGGGTGATGATGATGAACTGCGTCTCGGCCTTGACCGCCCGCATCAGGTCCAGGAAGCGGGCGAGGTTCACTTCGTCGAGGGCGGCGTCCACTTCGTCCAGGATGCAGAAGGGCGTCGGTTTGAAGCGGAACAGCGAGAACAGAAAGGCCAGGCTCGTCAGGGATTTCTCGCCGCCCGAGAGCAGCCCCATGTTCTGGACCTTTTTTCCCGGCGGCTGGGCGATGACGTCGATCCCGCTCTCGAGGGGGTTGGCTTCGTCCGTGAGCCGGACCTCGGCCGTTCCGCCCTTGAAGAGGGAGGCGAACAGATCCTGGAAAAAAACGTTGATCTCGGCCAGCGCGGCAAGAAACCGCTGCCGGCTCTCCTCGTCGATTTTGACGATCGCTTCCTTGGTTTGAGCGATCGATTCCGTGAGGTCTTTCTTCTGCTGCATCAGGAATTCGTACCGCGCTTTCTGCTCGCGGTATTCCTCTTCGGCCATGAGGTTGACGGCGCCGTACTTCTGGAGCTTATCTTTCGCCTCCTCGAGCTCGGCCTCGACCTCGGCGTCCCCGAGCCCGGCCGCGGCGGCCTCCGCTTTGACGTCCTGGAGCGATTTTTTCAGTTCCTGCCAGCAGGTTTCCTCGAGGTTGACCAGGTCCCGGTCGGTCTCCGCTTTTCGGACTTCGCAGGCCATGCGGGCGTCTTTCGTCGCTTCATAATCCCCGCGAAGGCGGGTCAACCCGGCTTCGGCCTCGGCCAGCTCGCTTTGGAGGACTTGAAGCCTGATCTCACTTTCCTGAAGGGACCGGTCCAATTTCGACTGCCGGACTTCGTGGTCAGACGCCTTATCGCCGAGGTCGACGATCAACGCTTGTGTCCGGTCCCGTTCTTCGGCGGCAGCCCGGATCTCGTCTTCGAGCGTGGCGAGCTTGGCCGCCGTGCTTTCTTTGCGACGAACGAGGTCGGCAATGAGCGATTCGAGGTTCTGGATCCTTTCCTGGAGGACGTCGAGCGATCCGCGGAGTTCAAGAAGGGCTTTGGCCTCGGCGCGAGTTTTTTCCTGGTGGAGGCCGAACTCCCGGTCTTCGGTCTCGACCCGTCCGCGGAGGGACCGCTCGTTCTCTTCCAATCCGCGGACGGCCTGAGCTTGAGCCTCCCAGTGCCTGGAGAATCCGTCCTTGTCCATTCCGTGGACGTCGAGTTCCTGAGCGAACAGCGCCAGGTCGTTTTCGAGGTTTTCCTGCTCGGCCTTGGACAGGGCATGATCCCGGTCGACGTCCTGGAGGCCCCGCTCAAGGTCGGCGAGCAGGACGGTGTCGGACCGGACCTCGTCTTCCAGGCTTTGATGGTTCCGAAGATTCTCTTCTAAACTGGCAGCGACCGGGGTCATGGCCGCGTCGTGGAGGGTGATCTTGCCTTCCAGGTCCTTGATTTCCTGGGCGAGCGCGAACAATCCCTCCCGGGCTTGGCCGAGCTTGAGCAACCCCGTCGCGAACAGGACATCGCCGTTGAGCGATACGAAATTGAGGGAGGGATTTTGAAGCCAGAGCCGGATGGCCGACGCCGTGTCGCGGACGATAACCGCGTCCTGGAGCGGGGGAAGCGGCCGCCCCATTTTCGGACTCGCCCGCAACCGGGTTTTCAGCAGGCCTTTGACGGCCGGGTCGACGATGACGCCGTGCGGGGCCTCGGGAGCAAACCGGTCGGCCAGGAGAAGATAATGGCCGCGGATCTCGCGCGCCGTCAGGTTCTTGAGCATTTCTTCGGCCGAGATCAGCGTCGCCCGCGCTTCCTCTTTCCAAAAGACGTCGACGAGAAACGCGTCGGCCGGGTCGGATTCCAGGAGGTCGGTGAAGGTCCCGAGCGCGCCTTCGGCGCCGTAAAGAGGTTCGGCGGCCCGCTCTTTGGCCTCGACCTTGCGGAGGGCTTGGAGATGGAAAACGTCTTCGTCTCTCTTTTCTTTGAGCCGGCGCAGGTCGTCGCGGCCCCGTTCGACGGCCGCGGCGACTTCGGCCGCCCGGTCCCGGCGGCCGGCCCGTCGTTCGCTCACCGCGGCGATGTCCGCCTCCGCCCGGCCGCGCCGGCCTTCGAGCTCGGCAAGGTCGGCCGCTTTCGAATCGAGCTTGCGCCGGGCTTCGTCCTGCCGTTGCCGGATTTTTTCTTCCTGTCTCCGCACGAGCTCGAGTTCTTTCTCGATCTTGGCCCCCTCGTTCCGGGCGTTCGTGACTTCGGCAAACATGAGGAGATGCTCTTCGCGGAGAGACTCGAGGTTGCGGGCCCGGGGCTTGAGGGCCGCCTCCGCTTCTCCGTGGGAGCGCTCGAGTTCGGCCGCCTCGTCCCGTTTCCGGGCCAGGGACCGGGTTTGCGCGGCCAGGTCCTCCCGGGCCTGGGCGAGGTCGTTTTTGATGTGGAGAAAAGCGGCTAGAAATTCGTCCGTGTCGGACGCGGCTTTTTTCCGCTTCTCTTCGAAGAACTCGACCCGCTTCGATTCGCGCTCGCGTTCGGCTTCGAACCGGGCGGCCTGGGATTTAATGGCGAACAAGCCTTCGCGGCCCTGTTTCAAGGACTGCTCCAGGTCCCAGGCGTCGCGCCGTTTTTGTCCGACGACGCGGTCCTCGGCGTTGAGGCGGGCGAGGGCGTCGCGTTCGGCCATCTGGGCGGTCTCGAAACGGGACTGGACCTCGGCTTGGACGGCGAGCAACTGCCCGCTCCGGTTTCGGAAGTGGCGCGTCGTGAGCTCGCGGATGCGCTCGCGGAGAACCCGGTATTTTTCAGCCGCGCTCGCCTGGCGGGCGAGCGAGTTTTTCGCCTTGGAGACCTCGGCGATGATGTCTTCGAGGCGGACGAGGTTTTGTTCGGAGTCGGAGAGCTTGTTCTCGGCCTGGCGCTTTTTGTCTTTGTAATACGCGGTTCCGGCCGCCTCTTCGATCAAGGCCCGTTTTTCGGTCGGCTTCGAGGTGACGAACGTCCCGATCGCGCCCTGCTCGATGACGAAGTACTTGTTTTCGGAGATGGCTTTTTTCCAGAGTTCGTCCTGGATGTCCTTGAGGCGGACGACTTTCCCGTCCAGACGGTATTCGCTTTCGCCGGACCTGAAAACGCGATGGCCGATCTGCATTTCTTCGCCGGTGTTTTGAAGGACGAGCGTTACTTCGGCCATACCCATGGACGGGCGCTTGACCGTGCCGCTGAAGATGGAGTCCTCGATCTTCTCGCCCCGGACCGACTTGACCCGCTGGCCTCCGAGGACCCATTGGATGGCTTCGACGATATTGCTCTTGCCGGTGCCGTTGGGCCCGATGATGATGGTGATGCCGGGGTTGAAAACGATCTTGGTCCGTTCGGGAAAGGTCTTGAAGCCCTGAAGCTCGAGTCGTTTGATGATCATCGTCGTTCCGGTCGAAGCGGTATTGTAAGCGAAACGCCCGCTTTTGGAAAGAGACGAACGGCCGAAACCGCAAAAAACGCTTGAAAAAAACGCCGAAACGTGAAAAACTTAGACCAATGGGTGAAGACAAGCGAAAATATCTGCGGTTTGAGTGTCTCCTCCCCGTGGAAATGGTCGAGGTTCAGGGCAAACCGGCCATAGGCATCAAGGGCAAAATCGGAAACGTCTCACGCGAAGGGCTCGGCCTGATCTTCAATCTCGGTCTGAATTTCGAGCCGGGTGCGTTAATCGGCTTCAAGATGTATAACCCCGAAACCCGGAAGGAATGTCAGGTCAAGGGTGAGATCGCTTGGAGCAAGCTTGCCGGAAACAAGATCGAGATCGGCATGAAAATCGTAAATATGGATAAATGCACGAAAGCTCAGCTACTTGAACTCGGTTTCAACCTCTGGCGGGACAAAAAAATAAAAAGCGGGGTAAAGAGGAAATTCTAGCTTCCTTCCGCGAAAGTGCCCTCACTCTCTCGGGTTCCGGTCGACGCGTTCCTTTTGAACGATTGCTAATTTTAACAAAAATCCATGTTTGTCAATGCTTTTTAGCTTTTATGTCGCACGATGTCCCATATTGTCGCATGTTGTCGTTTTCTCGAAAGAATCGAACCCGGACGGTTCTTGACTTCCCCGGGCAAATTTGATTTGATATTTAAGGCTTTTTTCGCGAGAGAACATAGGCGACGGGCTTGAAAAAAGAGAATCTCCTGAGGTCCTGGAAGGAAATCGCGGCTTACCTGGGCTGTGACCGCAGGACCTGCCTGCGCTGGGAGAAGCGGCGAGGCCTTCCCATCCAGCGTATCGAAGGCGCTTTCAAGGGGAGCGTTTTTGCCTATAAAGAAGAGCTCGACCATTGGCTCCACGAGCAATCGGGCGGAGCCGGAGCATCTAAAGGGAATGGCGAGAGCGCCATCCCGTCGGCGGGAAAAAAATCTATCTTCAATCCCAGGCATTGGAGCCGGACGCGATTGGCGCTTTTTCATGTCTTTTTTTGGGCGCTGATCGTCGTCGCTTATTTCGTTTTAAAAGACAGACCGCTGTCGCGTGTGCCCCATGACTTCCGGATTGACGCCTCGTCCCTGGTCGTCTTGAACGGGAGCGGACGCGAAGTCTGGCATTTCGACACCGGCCGGAAGAACTTGCTCGATGACAAGGCGTACCGGGCGCGTTTTCAGAGGAAGGCGTTGAACGACCGCTTGACGGGAGTCGAACCGCTGATCGCGATCGAAGACATCAACCGGGACAACAGGCTGGAAATCCTCTTCACGGTCAAAACCGTCGACGAGGCCGATGAGGGCGAGCTGATCTGCTTCGATTATCGCGGACATCCGCTTTGGCGTTTCGAAGCGGGCCGTGAAC
>JBGOYP010000121.1:0-6875 GCA_041479785.1 Candidatus Aminicenantia bacterium
AGCGCAGCTTTTCTGAGAGCTCGAGAGCGAGGTCGAGCGGATTTTCCGCGCCGGGGAAAATCCGCGTGGTGACGGGCGGCATATCCCGAGCGCTTCCTCGCCGGGGAAACCGGCGTGCCTCCGGTTCTCTGCCCCGAGCCCCGGGAGGTTAAGAACTTTTGAAGGAGCGAGTCCCTTCAGACAAGTCCTCCGCCTCGCGGACGTGGCGGGCGCCCCGCGTCTTGTGATATAAACTCACCGAAGGAGCGGCCATGATCGAAATCGCGGGCGTTTCGAAAAGCTACAACAAGGGGAAAGTCAAGGCCGTGGACAACCTCAGCCTGACCATCCGGCCTGGGGAGATTTTCGGCTTCCTCGGTCCGAACGGGGCGGGGAAAACGACGACGATCAAGCTGATCGTCGGCCTGCTCAAGCCGGACGCGGGGGCCATTTCGGTCAACGGCTTCGACACGCAGCGCGAACCGCTCCAGGCCAAGGCCATCACGTCCTACGTCCCGGACTACCCGGCGGTCTATGAGCGGCTGACGGGCCTCGAGTACCTGAACTTCATCGGCGACGTTTACGGCGTCCCGAAACAGGACCGGATCGCGAGGATCGAACATTGGCTCGACGTCTTCGAGCTGGCCGGGGCCGTCGCCAGCCCGATCCAAAGCTATTCCCATGGCATGAAACAGAAGATCGTCCTGATCGCGGCCCTTCTCCCCGCCCCGCGGATCATGGTCCTCGACGAGCCGCTGGTCGGCCTCGACCCTCGGGCGGCTCACCAACTGAAAGAGCTCATGCGGAGCCATTGCGACGGCGGCGGAACGCTCTTCTTCTCGACCCATATCATGGAAGTCGCGGAAAAGCTCTGCGACCGCATCGGCATCATCAACGAGGGACGGCTCGTCGCTTGCGGGATGATGGACGAGCTCAAAAAAATGAACGCGGAACAGTCGCTCGAAAACATTTTCCTGGACCTCACCGAAAAATGAACAAGCTCGGAACGCTCGTCAGGGTCGGGTTGAAGTCCAATTTCGGGCTCTCGGTCCTGCGCCATAGGATTCTCCGCGAAAAAAAGGACCGCTGGCTCATTCCCTTCGTCGGGCTGGCCGCCGTCAGCCTCGTCCCCACCCTCTTCGGATATCTCAAGCTGATCCAGTTCCTCTATGAGCTGCTCCGGCCGCTCGGCCAGGAATCCGTCCTTCCGATGTACGGGATCCTCTTCGGTCAGCTCCTCATCCTGCTGTTCGGGGTTTACTACATCATCTCGGCCTTCTATTTTTCCCGGGACCTCGAGATCCTGATTCCGCTGCCGCTCAAACCGCGCCAGGTCATGGCCTCGAAATTCGCCGTGATCCTGGTCAACGAATATCTGACCGTCCTGCTCGTCGTCCTCCCGATGCTCGTTTATTATGGGATCCTGGCGAAAGCGGGCCTCCCTTATTGGATCAACGCCGCCGTGGTTTACGCGCTTCTTCCCGTCATCCCGCTAGCCCTCGTCTCGCTCCTGGTCATCGGCATGATGCGGCTCGTCAACCTCAGCCGCAAGAAAGACGTCCTGATCATCGTCGGCAGCCTCGTCCTGATCGTTTTCGGCATCGGGCTTCAATTCCTCGTCAATCGGTCCGCCGGTTCCCGGATCAACCAGCAGGCGCTTCTCGATTTCCTGACCGCGCCGGACAGCCTGCTGAAGCGGGCCGGGGCCATTTTCCCGCCCTGCATCTGGGCGACCAAGGCCGTCGTCGGCGGCTTCAGCCGGTCGGGCCTCCTCCATTTGCTCCTTTTGGCCGGGACCTCGGTCGCTTTTCTCTACGGCATCCTGGTCGTGGCCGAACGCCTTTTTTATCGGGGATTGATCGGCCTCAGCGAAATCTCCGGACAGAAAAAAGCGATGTCCCCTCGTGAGATGGCGCGCCGGGTCTCGTCCGGCCGCCGGCCCATCCGGGCCATATTCCGGAGGGAATGGCGGATCATGATCCGGACGCCCATTTTTCTACTCAACGGCGTTCTGACCGTGGCCATCATCCCCGTTATATTTCTCCTTATGACAAAAATGGGGTCGGGCCGCGGTGACGCCGCGGCCCTCTTGAAAGCGATGACCTCGGGCTCGCCCATCACGGGCATTCTGGCCGCCGCCGGTTTCATGATCATCTGCGGGAGCCTGAACGGGACATCCTCCTCCGCGTTCTCACGCGAAGGCCGCCAGTTCTGGATGTCCAAAATCCTGCCGGTCTCGCCGCGCGACCAGGTCATCGCCAAGTTCCTGCATTCCTATCTCATCGCTCTTCTCGGGATCGGAACGTCTCTGATCGTCAGCGTCGTGGCCTTTTCCCTCAAAATCGGCCAACTGGTCCCGGCGGTAGGGATCGCCCTGACCGGAACGTTCGCCCTCACCGCTCTCGGCATGATCATCGACCTCGCCCGGCCGCTCCTCGACTGGACCAATCCCCAGAAAGCGATTAAACAAAACTTGAATGTTCTGTTTGCCACCCTCGCCGACATCGGGATCCTGGCCGCCCTGGCGATGGTCGTCATCCGCCTTGTCAAGTCCGGGATGTCCGCGAGGGCGGTGGTCGGCCTTCTCTTCGCGACCTTGGCGTTGCTTTCCGCCGGGGGCTTCGCGGTTCTCCTGAAGTTCGCCGACCGGCGGTACCCGGAAATCGAAGTCTGATTAGATTTCCTGGAGCAGACGCCCTTTAACGTCCGTTTTTTCTTGACATTTACGGCCAACGGTGCTATTTAAATTCATCTCAAACTCCAAGCGAGTCTTGAGCGGATATTTGACAACCGAACGCGGGCTGATTTGAGGTGTATTGCAGCCGCGAAAAAAAAGGTGCTAAAAAGCCGGTAGCCTGGCGCAAAGGAGATTTAGCCCAGGCTTTTTTTGTTTCCTCAAGACAAGAAACCAGGAGCCTGGTACTAAGGTTTTTTAGTGCCGGGCTTTTTTTTCGGCCGAACGGCCGGGCCATGAACAAGAGGAGGTTTGAACGACCCATGGACAAAGAATATCTCTTCACATCGGAATCCGTATCCGAAGGCCATCCCGACAAGATGGCCGACCAGATCTCGGACGCGGTCCTCGACGCGATTTACAAACAAGATACTTACGCCCGGGTGGCGTGCGAGACCTTATTGACCGAAAGCCTCGCCGTCGTCGCCGGCGAAGTCGGAACGACGCGTAATAACCTCGTCATCCCCGTCGAAGACATCGTCCGGAACACGGTGAAGGAAATCGGATACAGCGACTCCTCGCACGGCTTTGATTATAAGACATGCGCGATCGAAAACATGATCCACAAGCAGTCGGCCAATATCGCCGGCGCCGTCGTTAAGGACGACGGCGAGATCGGCGCCGGCGACCAGGGCTTGATGTTCGGCTTTGCCTGCACGGAAACGCCCGAGCTCATGCCTCTGCCCATCATGCTCGCCCACCGTCTCGTTCAGAAACAGGCCGAGGTCCGGAAGGCGGGGACCCTCCCCTGGCTCCGCCCCGACGCCAAATCCCAGGTGACCATTCGCTACATCGGCCACCAACCGGTCTCCGTCGAACGCGTCGTCCTCTCCACTCAGCATGCCGAGGGCATCGACCACGACACGATCGAGCGCGAGGTCAAGAAACATATCGTCCACGCCGTCATTCCCGAAAAGCTGCGGTCCCAAGACATGATGTACTTCATCAATCCGTCGGGCAACTTTTTCATCGGCGGCCCGATGGGAGACACGGGGCTGACCGGCCGGAAGATCATCGTCGATACGTACGGCGGAAGCTGTCCCCACGGCGGCGGCGCGTTCTCGGGTAAGGACCCGACGAAGGTCGACCGGAGCGCGGCCTATATGGCCCGCTACATCGCCAAGAATATCGTCGCTGCGGGCCTGGCCTCCCGGTGCACGGTGCAGCTCAGCTATGCGATCGGCGTCATCGAGCCGTTATCTTTAATGTTGAACCTCCACGGCGACCGGCACGTGGAGGAACACAAGGCGGAAGAGGCGGTGCGCAAGATTTTCAAGCTCACCCCGAAGGGCATGATCGAGATGCTCGACTTGCGGCGGCCGATTTACACGAAGACGGCGGCCTACGGCCATTTCGGCCGCGAGCTTCCCGAGTTCACCTGGGAACGGAAGGACAAGGCGGCCGAGCTCAAGCGTTATTTCGGATTGAAATAAGCGAAGACCCGCGTCGTTTGACATAAATCCCCACTCCGCCCGATAATCATGACAAGGAGGGACATCGGGCATGGTTCGAAAGGCCCTCGTGGCCGTATTTTTTATTCCGTTCTTCCTTTTTGCCGCGAAGCCTCGACAGCAGCCCCCCCTTTCCCAATTGGACCAGGTTCTTCAAAAAGCCGGCGAGTACAGCGAAAAACTCAAGGGCATGGCCCTGAATTTCGTCTGCCACGAAAAAATCAAGGAAACGATCAACGAGTTCAGAAATTCCGCGATCATGATCTCTTCCTCTTCGGGCGAGGCATTCCAAGTTTTAGGCCGGACGATGCTCCGGCAATCGGGCCGGAATTCTTTTCTCTACGACTACCAGCTCATCAAGCGCGGCGAAAGCCTCAGCGAACGCCGGAATCTGCTCGAAGAGAACGGGAAATCCCGGGATGAAAAAGATGTCCCGCTGAAAACGCAGCGCTGGTCGGCGAAGTATTTGGTCTACGGCGCCTACGGTTTCTTCGGCCTATCCTGGCAGCCTCGCTTTCAATACGAGATCTTAGGTTCCGAGCGGGTCAGCCGGAAGCGCGCCCTCATCGTCCGCGCCTCCCCGAAAGAAATCACGCCGGAAAATTATTGCTTCGGGCGGCTTTGGATCGACGAAGCCGACGGAAGCGTCCTTCAGATCGAGTGGGAGCCCGCCTCCATCGCCGGGTTCCAGGACACGGTCCAAACACCCGCCGGCGAGATGAAAAGGTCGATGATTTGGACGGTGACCTATGACGTCGTTCACAACGGCATCCGGTTCCCAAGCGCGCAGACCATCAAGGAAATTTACGTGGACAAACGCAAAGCCAAACACACGAAATACGAAGCGGAGTATAAATTCATCAATTACAAATTTTTTACGGTGGAAACCGAGGTTATTTTCAAATGAACCGCGCGAAAACAGTTTTATCGGCTTTAGCATTTTTCTTTTCGATGGCCGTCATCCCGCTTATCCCGCAGGCGGACAAACAAGCCAGCCCCCGGCAAAACATCCTCCGGTATGACGCCGCGGCCGTGGTCAAACTGGTGCCGGTGCGGGTCCTAGACTCGAGCGGACGACCGGTCATGGACCTCGCGAAAGAGGATTTCGTCCTGCACGACAACAAAGAGCTTAAGAAAATCACCGAATTCGAAATCCACACGCTGGCGGATCTCGGCCGGACGTCGCGGACGGCTGCGTCCGGCGGCACCGGCGCTCCCGCGCCCGACATCCTTAGGAAATTTTTTATCCTCCTCGATATCCAAAGGGGTGGTATCAACGGCATCGTCGCCGCCAAAAAGGCCGCCCAATATTTTTTGGAGACACAATTCCGGCCCGGCGATGAGGCCGGCGTCCTGACCTATGCGCCCCAGACCGGATTGAAAATCATCGAATACCTGACGTCGGACAAAGCAAAGGTCAAAAAAGCCATCGAACGCGCCAAGGAAATCTATCCGAGCGCGGGAGAAGCCTCCATCGGCGGTCCAGAAGACGGCGACGTCGCCGGCGCCGACTCCCCGCTCAGCAGCTTCGGAGGCAGCAACACCGTTTTCGTCGAAGGCACGTCCATCTTCGCGCGCGCGGGCCGGGACTTCGAGAACAACATGTCCGAGCTGGCGAAGGCGTTGCAGCACATCCCCGGAGCCAAAAACGTCATTTTCTTTTCCGGCCGAAGTGTCAGCCAGGCCGTCGGCCGGGAATTTGCCGCCGCGAACACCCCGGTGTTCACCGTCAACACCAACGGCTGGAATGAAAAGACGAAACATCTGACTCCCCCGGAAAAGCAAGCCCTGGAGGAATCACCTCTGAAGGACCTCGCCCTCGCCTCCGGCGGAAAATATTTCGCCCATATCAAAGACATCGAAATGATCGCCGAAGAGGTCCAGTCGTTGTCCGGAAACTACTACGTCCTCGGCTATTACATCAACGAAACCTGGGACGGCCGCTTCCACAAGATCGAGGTCGAGGTCCGCCGGCCGGGCTGCCAAGTTTTTGCCCAAGAAGGCTACTACGGCCAAAAACCGTTCCCTCAACTCACGGAGCTCGAAAAAGACCTCCATCTCTATGACTTGATTTATGCCGACCGGCCAACGTCCGCGGACGTGCTGGACGCGGCCATCGAAACGTTAGCCGGGTTCGAGGCCAAGGGCTCGAACGGCGTCGTCTTGGCCTGTCTTCCCACCGGCGAAAAAACCGGGCTAGGGCCGTCCAAGGCGGAGCTCTATATGCTCATTTTCGACAAGGACCATGCGATGGTTTTTTCAGCCAAGGGGGAATTCGACCTCAAAGATCACATCCGGAAAAAGCTGTATCCCTACATTACCGCCCGGCTTGCGCCCGGCGACTACGAATGCCGGTTCGCCGCGCGCGACATGCTCACGGGCCAGGCTGTCGTCGGCCGCGCCCCCCTCAAAATAGACGCGCCCGCTGCCGAAGGAGTGACGATCTACGAGCCCCTTCTTCTCGTCCCCGAAAAGGAAGCTCAGTTCATAAACCTTACGCCGGCTCCTAAAAAGGGCGTTTCGATTTCGTCCCTGATCGATTTCTACCCGCTCGTTCCCGGGCAATGCGCGCCCCTCCTTAAATCCCTCGACTCCGGCGTCCGGACTCTCCTGGCCATCATTCCGACGGAGTTCCGCGGCGACAAAGTCCCGAACGTCGTTCTTGACTTCAAGCTGACGTCCGCGGACGGAACCGAGTTCCCGGTCGAGAT
>JBGOYP010000122.1:0-6859 GCA_041479785.1 Candidatus Aminicenantia bacterium
AGGAGCGAAATCTCGTTGATCCTGATGAGCCCGGCCCCCTTCCCTCCCGGCGCCCCTGACCCATAGACTTTGACGTCGCCTTCTTTCTCGGTGATCGCGATGCTCATCTTGCTATTTTAATATTAGAACAAGCCTGTTTTTTAGTAAAGGATAGGGATAGAAGCGCGCTGCTCAACAGGCCCAGAGCCCCTTTTCCTGCCAGTCGTCGATCTTAGGGCTAATAAAGGGATCCGGGGTGCATTTCTTCAGCGAGGAAAGGCGGTTATGGCATACGAACGCCTACTTCCACTCCTCGATAATGGCCTTGAGCAGTTTAGTCAAAGCCTCCAAGTCGCTGCGATAGATCTTCTCGATGAACGAATGGGCGTACGTGCCCGGCCAGGACAGCGGAATATCAACGGCGCCGCCGGCGACGAACACCGAGCCGTCGTTTCCGCCGCGCGAGTTGCGGACCTGGACGGGGATGCCGCGCGCCGCGGCGAGTTCCAGGACCTTCCGGATCTCTGTCTTCGGCGTCAGGTTGCTCGCATCGAGCGACCGCAGGACCGCGCCTTTTCCGAGCACCGCGTCCGCGAACCGCTTGTTTTCGAGAGGCGAATCCGAGGAGACGAACGTATCGATAGCGAAGACATAGTCCGGCTTCAAGACTTTGGAGATGGCCGCCGCGCCGTTGAGCCCAATCTCTTCCTCGACGCTCCAGGCGCAGGTGATGGTCTTCCCTTTGACCTTCGTCCAATCCGTTTCAAGGGCGGCGGCGAGCAACGACGCGCATCCCGCCCGATCGTCCACGGCCCGCGTCGCCAGAATATCAGGCGCCAAGTCCACGATCCGTTTCTTGAAAATGACTTGCTGGCCTTCGGCGACGCCCAGCGCCCGCGCCTCCGCGTCCGAGTTTGCGCCGATGTAGAGTTCGTAGGCTTGAGGATTGAACGGCGGCGGGTTTTGGGCAAAATATTCCGGCCGGGGAAGATTGACCCCGGCGACCGTTCCTTTGGCCGTATGAATCATGAACGGCCGCGCTTCGCACGCCTGGGCGAGAAAGCCGCCTTTCCCCTTGAGGACGACCGTGCCCTGGGGCGTGACCTTATCGACGGTCATCCCGAGCTCGTCGGCATGCGCGACAAACAGGATATAAGGATGTCCCTCGCCCACCGTGAACCAGATGTCGTTTTTGGCATCGCGTTGCGGCTTGACGCCCTTCGGGAGCTGCGATTGAATCCAATCCATGACCTTGACTTCCTGGCTCGAAATCCCCGGTATGAGAACGACCTGGCGGAGAAGGTCCCAGTCGGATTTCAGCGCCGGAGTTTGGGCGTTGGAGAAGACCGCGATGAACGCGAGAACGAAAAGCCCGAGCGCTATTTTCTTGTTCATTTCGCCCTCCACGACCCGGCGACCTTCGCGAGAATATCGGAGATCGCCTGGACGTCCTTTACGTCCACGACTTCGGACGGCGTTCCCGAGAATTTCACCGGAATCGCGAGCATCACGGCATCGGTCGTCTCGCTCGATAAGGCCGTCAGCATCGGCTCCGCGGCCACCTGATACTGCAACGCGACGCCTTTCTCCCTCGCCGCCGCGTCGATCGCATCCCTGAGTTTCGAAGGCCCTTCTTTAGCTTGGATTATGACCGGCCCCTTGCCGAACGCCGGGCTTTTTTCGTTCCGGTCGGCGTCCACGATATAAACGATGATTGCGGCTTTGGGGGCGAGCTTATTTTTTGCCCGGACGACGCCAAGCGACATCCTCATGCCCCGGGCCGTCAGCCGCGTCTGGGCCATCCAGCCGAACGCCACGCCCTGCGCGACGCGGCCGCCGGAGAGCGTCACGGCCGCTGATGTCACGGCCGCGCACGCCGCTTTTTGGCCGAGCGCGGGCCCGGACAGCCGGTCGTTGGCGAGCGTCACGAGGTCGGGCAAAAACGTCACGGGGTCGAGCATTTCGATCCCCTTGGCCCGCGCCTCGGCCTCGGACCGAACGGCGAGGTCGATGAAGATCATGTCGAGCGTCAGCTCCTTTTCGAGCTGGGCGCGCCGCTCCTGGGTCAGAAGATGCATGGCCGGCTGGCAGACCAGGCCGTTGACCGGGCCGGCCTTCGTCGAGATCACGACCGGATGCCCTAGAAGGAAAGAATCGAACATCCGGACCGGCGCCGGAAGCGTCCGGTCGACCCGGAGATATCCGTCCGCCGTAATACCGCTGACGACATAGCCGAATTCATCGAGCGGAACGAGAACGGCGAGATCGGCCGCGCCCGGACCGACTCGGGCAAAGAGGCTTCCGAGGTTGTCCTTCTCGACGGAGACCCCTTTTGGAAGAAAACCGGCGATTTTCGCCGCGAGCTGCTCTTCGTTGCCCGAGACGGAGGGGACGGGGAAGATGTCTTTGATCAAGCTGTGGACGTCGGCGGGAGCGGCCGGTACCGTGACACCCGTCAAGACGACCGCGGCCCCCAGCCAGGCCCAGAAAACGTTTCTACGCATGACGGCCCTCCTCATTAAAATAAATATTTTTTCACGTCCTCAATAAGCGCTCGGCCTCATCGATCTTGTTGACGTCGACGATGACCGAGACGGCATTCCCTTTCCGGCTGAGCGTCCCGTAACAATATTCGATGTTGATGCCCTCTTCGCCCAGCTTTGTCGTCAGCTCGGCCAACGCCCCCGGCTTGTTCTCGAGGTCTACGAGAAGGACTTCGCGGAGCTCGATCGTATAGTTCAGCCGTTCGAAAACTTTGACGGCTTTGTTCAGGGTTTTGACGTAGATTTTCGCCGAATCGTGAAACACGCCGATGGACTCGATGTTGATCCCGTTCTCGGCCAGGCTGGTGCAAAGCTCGCCGAGCACCATGGGCCTGTTTTCCAGGATGACGAAGATTTCCGTGATGCGTTCCATGATTTTCCCCCGTTCTATTGAATTTCTTTAATCAAAGATTTTTCCCGGATTCAGGATGTTATCCGGGTCGAAGACCCGTTTAAGGCCCTTCATCAACTCGATCTGTTCGGGCTCCAGGCTTTCCGCGAGATACCTTTTTTTGACCAACCCGATGCCGTGCTCGCCCGAGACCACGCCGCCGCGAAGGCGGGCGTCGGCGAAAAGCTCGCCGCGGATGGACTCAATCTTGCCCCGCCATTCGCTCTCCGGAACGGCGATGAAGCACCCGTTTTCGCAACGGGCCTTCATGAGATGGGTATGGACGTTCCCGTCGCCGGCATGACCGAAAGTGGGAAGCCAAAGGCCATATTTTTTCTCGACCTCGCCGACGCGTTTGACGTGCGCCGCGATTTCCGCCCGCGGCACGCAGATGTCCAGGATCTCGATCGTCTCGGCCTTGATCGCGTCGTAAATCTTGCTCCGGATGTCGAGGACGTCGTCCTGCTTTTTCGCGGTGTCGGCGATGAACACATCGAGCGCGCCCTTATCGAGGACGATTTCGGCCACCGCTTGGGACGCCCGGTCCATCTCCTCCTCACTTGCCGCGTCGAGAATCACAAAAAGGTGGGTCTCCCCCAAGTCGGACGGCCACGCCTTCCGGAGATGCGCCGCCGAAATCCTGATGACATCGAGCGGGACGAATTCCAGGGCCACGGGCACCACGGTGCGCAGAATCAGCGGCACGGTTTCGACGGCGGCGTCCACGCTCTCGAATGGAATCACAAGCGACCGGGTCAAGGCGGGCCGGGTTAAGAATTGGATGATGGCCTTGGTGACGACCGCCAGCGTCCCCTCTGAGCCGATCATGAGGTGCATGAGATTATAGCCGACGCTGCTTTTGATGAGTTTTCCGCCGAGGGTCAGGATGTCGCCCCGGGCCGTCACGACCTCGAGGCCGCGGACGTAGTTGCGCAAAACGCCGTATTTCACGGCCCGGCTACCGCCGGCGTTCGTCGCGATCATACCGCCGATCATGGCGGTCTCCTCGCCCGGGTGGGGTGGGAAATAGAATCCGGCGTCCGCGACGGCCTGCTCGAATTGATGAAGCGTCACGCCCGCCTCGGCGACGGCCATCTGGTTGGCCGCGTCGACCTCGAGGACCCGGTTCATGCGCTCGAGCGAGAGGACGATGCCGCCCGGCGACGGAACGCAGCCGCCGCACAGCCCGGTCGCTCCGCCCCGCGGCGTTACCGGGATTTTGGCCTCGCCGGCGACTTCCAGGACCGCCGCGACCTGGAGAGGGGTTCGGGGCTTCACGACGAGGACCGGCAGCCGGCTGATATCGCGGAGCGAAAACTCGTCGTGGCCGTAATCGACCATTTTTTCCGCGTCGGTAATGACGTTTTCGCGCCCGACGATCTCCGCCAGGGCCGACGCCCACTCGCCCGGAATTCGGCCGTCCATCCGTCCGCCTTTCAGAGAGGCTATTTAACTCCGGGGCGAAATTCTTGTCAACGGGATTCCGCGGACGGCCGTATAATAAGTTGAACGGCTAATCCATGGACGAGAACGCTTTGATCCGGTTGGCCCAGACGGGCGATCCCGGCGCCTTCCGGGCCTTGTTCGACGCCCACCATGACAGAGTCTTCCGCCTGGCGCACCGTTACATGCGCAACGCGACTGACGCCGAGGACGTCCTTCAGGAGACCTTCGTCAAAGCCTACCACGGCCTGTCTGCCTATGACCCGGCCAAAGCCCGGAGTTTTTCAGCTTGGCTCGGCCGGATCTGCGTCAATTGCAGCATCGACGCCCTGCGCCGGGGCCGGTCCTGGCCCAAAGTGTCGCTCGAGGAGGATCCCATGGCGGACCCGCCTTCGCAAACGCCGGAGTCCGATCCCGAGCGAACCGCTCGAAACCGAGAAGCCCGGGCACGGGTCGAAGACGCCCTGGCAAAGCTGGCGCCCAAACAAAGGACGGTCTTCACACTTCGCCATTACGAAGGCTACACGCTTCGGGAAATCGCGGCGATGACGAACGTAACCGAAGGAAGCGTCAAACGGCATCTCTTCCGCGCCGTGGAAACGTTGAAACGGCGGCTGCGCCGATTCGCTTTGGAGGACGGCTATGGACTGTAAAAAAGCCCGAAAATCGATCGTTCTCGACCACTATGGAGAGCTCGAGCCGGATGAGAGGGCCCGGCTTGCCGAACACCTGAAGGCGTGCCGCCAATGCGCGGCCGAGCTTGAGGACACGAAGCGGGTCTTCGCGTTTATCGATTCGGGCGCTCAGCCCGAGATTCCGCTTCCGGACCCGGAGCATGCCTGGCGCAGAATCCAGTCGGCGATCCGGCGGGAATATCGCCCGGAGCGCCAGCCCATATCCGTCGGCCGGCGCTGGGCGTTCACCGGAGCGGCCTTCGCCCTCGTCCTCGTCGCGGGCATCTTTCTCGGTCGGACCTGGTTCATGCCCCGGACCGCGCCAAAAACGACGGCCAAAGCGACGACCGCCGGCCCTTCGCTCAAATCCGTCCTGGCGGCCTACTTCGAGAACCTCAAGCCGGTCTTGATTGATTACGCGAATTCCGTCGACGCTCCGCCGACGGGCCGCGCGATCGTCATCGACGAGAAGATCGTCCAGATGCTTCAGCTCGACAACGCCCTATTAAAAAGGACGCTCGCCGGAAAAGACCGGGCCGCGGCCGAGCTTCTCGACGACATCGACCTGATTCTCAGGGAAATCTCCCATCAAGAGAGTCCCGACGCCGCCTCGCCCGGAGCGATCCGCGACTTGATCCGGCAACGAAACGTTCTCTTCAAAATGAATATCATTAAAACACTTTAGGAGGAACCATCATGACCGCAAAGAAAATCGTCATCACCCTGGGGATCCTGGCCGTTCTGTCCGGACCCCTCGCTTTCGCCCAGGAGAAATCCAAAGACCAAACGCTCTACGAAAAGGCCAAGGCGGCGGTTTACGAAAAAGACTACCAGTCCGCCGTGGTATCGCTCAAAGAGCTCGTGAACGCCTACGCGAAAAGTTCGTACTACGCCGAATCGTTATACTGGCTGGGCTACAGCCTGAACAAGCAGGCGGCCGGGCTCGCCGACCTCGAGCGGCAACTCGAGGGAAAAAAAGAGGCCCTCGATAAAGTCAACCTTCTCCTCGAGAAATACCCCTCAAACGATTGGGCCAAGGACGCGAAGGTCCTGAGAGTCGAGATCGCCGAAGCCCTTGTTAAGAACGGGCTCAAGGACTACCGAAAATACATCAACGGCGGGATCCAGGGAGGCGTCGCCGGAGGGATTGAGCTCGGTGTCCTAGAAGGAGTCTCGGGAGGCGTCTACGGCGGTGTCGAGGGTAGCGTTAAAGGGCGCGGCGAAAAGCCGCGCGACCCCGAGCTCGAGCTCAAGCTCGTCGCTCTCGACGCGCTTTTGAACATGGACGAAGACAAAGCCTTTCCGATCCTGGAAAAACTCGTTCGCGAGGGTAAGGACCCCGAGCTCCGGGAAAAGGCGCTGTTCGTCCTCAGCCAGCACGAAGGACCCAAAGCGACTCCTCTTTTAATCGAGCTCGCGACGAAAGATCCCTCGGCCGCTATCCGCGAAAAGGCGATCTTCTGGCTCGGCCAGCGCGACGACCAGGACAGCCTGGCCGCGCTCATCAAGATTTACGATACGGCCGACCCGCAGTTTAAAGACAATCTCATCATGGCCTTCAGTCAAAGCGATAAACCCCAAGCTCGGGCGAAGCTGGTCGAGATCGCGCGGACCGACAAGGACGCGTCGGCCCGGGAGAAAGCGATCTTCTGGATCGGGCAGGGCGGGGGAAAGGACACGGCGACGATTCTCCTGGATATTTATAAATCCTCGAACGATGCCAAGATCAAGAAGCAGATCATCTTTGCCATCGCCCAAGGGGGCGACAAGGCCGTGCCGACGCTTATCGAGATGGCCCGCAAGGAAACCGATTTCGAGCTGAAAAAGCA
>JBGOYP010000123.1:0-6826 GCA_041479785.1 Candidatus Aminicenantia bacterium
AGCCACGCTCCCGAACTCGGCAGGGTCAGAATCGTCGTCGAAAAATCCGATTTTTTCGAAAATTCGAGTTTGAAGGACGTGAACACGCTTCCCTGCCAGATGAATTCGGCCGGGGTCTTCGTCCCCGTCAGAAGGCCGTCCGCCGGAGCGCTGAGATGGATCGTCCCCGCCACGACCGAAACCGGGCCGTCGAATCCGCTCAATCCGGCCACGTCGATATTCTCGAGTTTGTAAAAATAGATCTCTCCGGCCACGACGCCGGTATCCAAGAATTCGTAGGACGCTCCCGTCGAGGCATCGCCTTGCGCCGGTATGAGAGAGGCGGTCAACCGTTGATAGTCCATGTCCGCGGGGCCTTTCCGCCAGATATGGAAACCGGTCGTGCCCTGCTCCGCGGTGGTCGTCCAGCTCAACTGATTGTCGCCATCCTGGGCCGTCACACTAAAAGCGGACAGCGTGATCAACGTCGGCGTCACAGGGATCTTCGCCACAAACGCGTCGTATTTTGACGCAAAAGCGATTCCGGGAGAGCCCCAGGAATTGTCGCTGATCCCCGAGACATAGACATATCCGTTTCCGTCCGTCGCGATCGCCTCGCCGAAATCGTTCCCGGCGCCGCCGAGATATATATGCCAGGCGAGGTTTCCATTGCCGTCGAACTTCGCGACAAACATCTCGTTGACGTATGAAAAAGCGTTTAAAGGCGAACCCCAAGGGTAGTCGGTATAGCCTACAATATACGGATTTCCGGTTCCGTCCAGGGCGATGCCGCGGCCGTAATCCGTCCCGGCTCCGCCGAGAAACGTGCTCCAGACGATATTTCCGCCGCTATCCAGCTTCACCGCGAACGCGTCATAGCCGGCCGTATAAGCGCTCACGGGGGTCCCCCAGGAATAGTTGCTCGTCCCGGCGAAATAAACGTTGCCGTCGCCGTCGATGGTGATGCCCGTTCCGACGTCCCAACCGTTGTCGCCGACGAACGTATTCCAGACGAGCGCACCGTTGACGTCCAGCTTCGCCGCAAACGCGTCATTTCCGCCCGTCCGCGGGTTGATGGGAACGCCCCAAGTCGCCGTGCTCGTTCCCGTGATATAAGTATTCCCGGCGACGTCGGCGGCGATGCCGTAAGCGAAGTCGTCGCCGTCACCGCCGATAAACGTGTTCCAGACAAGATTCCCACCGCTATCTAGCTTGACTGCAAACGCGTCATTGACGTCCACAAACCCGGTCACGGGCAACCCCCAAGGGTCCGTGCTGGAGCCCGCAAAATAGGCATTTCCGCTTCCGTCCACGGCGACCCCGTAGGCGAAGTCGTTCCCGGCACCTCCCAGGAACGTATTCCAGATGAGGCGTCCCCCGCTGTCGAGCTTCGCCGCGAAGGCGTCCCGTTTGCCGGCAAACGGGATCATCGGCGAGCCCCAGGTCGCGTCGCTATACCCTGTCACAAAAACATTTCCGTTTCCATCCACGGCGACGCCGTATCCGTAGTCCGCTCCGACCCCTCCCAGGAAGGTATTCCAGATGAGGTTCCCGTTGTCGTCCAGTTTCGAAACGAAGGCGTCGAATCCCGAGGATATTCCCCTGACGGGAGAGCCCCAGGTCGTGTCGCTGTAGCCGGCGACATAAATGTTGCCGAGGCGATCGACCGCGATGCCCCGGCCGACATCCCATCCGCTGCCGCCCAAGAACGCGTTCCATATCATCGCCGGGTCGATGACGAGGTCCGCGCCGGAGTCATAAGCTCCGACTTCGAACCCGACTTCGCTCTCGCCGATGAGCCGAAAAGCGACCGGAACGCTCGTTTTCGTGCCGTTCTTTTCCTGCCAAGCCACGGGGGCGCTCTCCCGCAGCTCTCCGGCGGCAAACGCGATCACGAGCTCTCCGGCGCGGTTGATCCGCACGGGCCGGTTGTAGGACAGGCGAATATTTGCCGCCGGATTCCCGTATCGACCGCCGCGGACCAGATACGAACTCTCCATGACGGCGCCGGAGCGCCGTTCGAATACGACCGTGACCCTGTCCCAAACGCCGGGGTAGGTGACCCGGTCGAGCTCCGGAGCTGACTTGGCATCGCCTCCCGAGCCCCCCGTTCTTTCCTTGACGACAGGAGCTATGGAACGCCCTCCCGCGAACTCCAATCTTATCGTATGGTCGGCCGCCGCGACAACCACGGTGTTCGTGCCGAATCCGACGACGTGCCCGTCGGACGTGAACGGCCGCAACGCCTCCCGCGGACGGGCGTCGGACGGGGACGAAATCATCGCGCAACATAGAATAATCCCGGATGCGACGGCCGCCGCGATCAGGAGAAATTTCGTCGCGAACCGGTATCCTTGATGTCCGTTCGTCATGCGGTCCGCTCCTTCCTGGGCATCCTCAGACCGGCTCAAGGACGGCCCCGTCTCTCGATCATCCCTGGAATCATCCTCGATCCGGCGAATATCAGATATTAATAAAACCTATCGATTCGTCTCGAAGTTGCGTCCGGGAGAACCCTTTCATATGACCATAGGAGGGAAGAAATGTCAATCTGACCTCACTTGACCTCACGGTTTCTCGACGACGCAGGCGATCAGATAGCCATGGCGGCCGAGCTTACGGTGCCGGCCTTGTAACCTGGCAAAAAAATAAACGAACGGTCGCGTCCAGAAACCGGCGCTTCCCGTTCGCGTTTCAAGGAGAATATCGAGTATTCGCAACCAGCCCGGAATGAAGAGGATTCCGGTCCGGGCGACAACGCGGAACCCTTCGGCGCGGAGCACTCGCTCCAACGACCCGAAGCTGAACGACTTCTCATATCCATAGGCATAGACTTTCCAGGCAAGGAGGAGGCCGACCATAAGGGGCCGGAGAAAAGGGTCGAACAAGTTTGGAACCCCGATGATGGCCCGCCCCCCTTTTTTGAGAACGCGATGGCATTCGCGGACGGCCGGCCTGTACTCGGGAAAGTGCTCGATCGTGCCCATGCTGTAAATATAATCAAAAGCATTCTCGGCGAAGGGAACGGACCTGAGGTCGGCCGTCACGAACCGGCCGCCAACTCCTCGAGCCGCAAATTGCCTGGAGGCTTCCCCGACAATGGACGAGGCGATGTCAATTCCATAGACGTCCGCTCCCATGGCGGCCGCCCAAATCAGGATCTGGGTGTTCTTCGCTTCATCCCAGAGGTCTGTTTTGAAAAGCCGCGCCCCGGGAAGGCTGCCGAAATAGGTCCGGAAGAGATTCTGTTCGCAGTCCCGATAATAGAGAGTCGAGGGAGCTTTGAAGAACGCCGGAAAACGGTCCCCGGTGCCCTCCCAGAAAGGACGTTCGCTCAAATTTGGCTTGGGCATTCCGCGGTTTTTCGTAAATTTAGAAAGACCGAAGGTACCGTATTTTCTCGATTCGTGTCAATTCCCAAGTGAGGCCCATGATCGTCGTTTTTAAAAACGGTCCGCTCCTCCTCAAGCGGCTAGTAGACACGGATGATCATGAGTGAACTGCCCTCGTACGTGAATTGGGCATTGTTGAGATAAACCCCCAGGCCGTCCTGGAGGAACCGGAGGCTCCGGCCGATCCGATTGCTCAAAGGCCGCCGCGAAAGTCCCGGAACGACAAGGCGCGTAACCCGGGACCGCGAATCGATTTTCGTCAGGCAGGGCCGGTTGATCACCTCGACCGTCCCCCGGTCGTTTTCGAGAACGACCCACTGTCGATGGACGACCTCTCCCGGGATTAACATATCGATGGCAAACGGATTGAACATCTTAAAACTCAGCGGACGCGCGCTGAAGTCGAAGACGACGGTAAGACCGAGCTGGGCCGAAAGCTCCCGCCGGATCTTGGCGAGCTCGAGCGTTCGCTCGGAGACGGCCGTCCGACTCGCCGTCCGAAAATCCTCCTCTTCCTTCGGCGAAAAGACATTGCCGCCGGGCGTGTCTTGAAGATCACGCTCGAGCCGTTCATCGAGGTACCGGAACAATCCCGCCTCGAGGCCGTCCTTCCATCTCGGGTCGAACCGGTCTAAAAGCTCGGCGAAGCAGCGGCCCTCAAAATATCCCAGTTCCCTGATCGCCTTCGGGGCGAATCCCGAAACGAGAGGTGCGTCGCTGGGCTCGTTTCCGGCGGCCCGGTATTGAATATATTCCGCCAACCCTTCCTGAAGATGCAGATTTTGGTCGTACTCGACGCGCTCCGCGCCGAGATCGGCCAAGCGTTTTTTTCGGAGGGCGAGCGCCGTCTCAGCCCAGCCGGCCGCGTCTTCGCGAGTCCGGGCGGCCACCGCCCGGCGCAGCGCTTCTATTTCTTTCTGCCGGACGCAGATCGTTTCGGCCGTGTCCACGCGATACCTGATCAAGACAAGGTCGTTGACTTGCCAGTCCGGATGATGGACCGCTTGAAAAACGTGGAATTGCTCGTGAAGGACGACGGCGGCCATGTCCTGCAGGGAGAAATGCCGTCCGGACGATGCCGAGCTGAATTGGGGAATGGAGACGGCGACCCAAACGCCGTCAATTCGGCCCCGTATGTTTCCGAAGACCGCGGGATGCACGCCGTCGAAAACCAGGACGTCCGGCTTGTCCGGCAGCGGGGAAAACCCTTTAGGACTCCCGGGGAAATGAAAGAGATATGTCCGTTCTCCGTCACTCAGGGCGCAGGGTATATCCTCGGAATGGAAACCCGGCCAAAGGTCGAGCCGGGACATCCGGCTCACGTCCTCCATGACCGCGAATATATCGACCTTGTCTTTATCGGCAAAACAAAGAAACGCGGCGGCGCTTCCGATGACGCCGGCAGCGACCAGGGCGAATTTCGCCAAGAGCCGGGGCCGGTTCACGAACAAGTCCTTTGGTCAATGACGGCCATCGCTCTCACCTTAGCAAAATTCGTGCCCGACGTTCAACAGAGAGAGGGCTCGCCGGAGTGTAAATTTTCTTGCTCGTTCCTGTAAAATTTACGGGCCTCACGCCGAGTCAAAAACGCCAAGATCCCGCCAATCGCGATGGCCGCGGCGAGGTCGTTCTTCGACGAAGACGCTCCTCCGGGGCGGCGATTCGTGCTAGACTTGGACCGAATCCCGCCCTCAGGAGGTTGACATGAAACCGAAACGGAT
This sequence comes from Candidatus Aminicenantia bacterium, assembly GCA_041479785.1. Classification (GTDB taxonomy): domain Bacteria; phylum Acidobacteriota; class Aminicenantia; order Aminicenantales; family UBA4085; genus JBGOYP01. The sequence goes on from JBGOYP010000123.1 coordinate 5,093, forward strand.
GACTCTCGTCCGGTCGGCCGCGGCCGGACTCATGCTCGTCCTAGCCGCGTCGTCGCTGTCCGCGGCGCTCTTCTTCGATAAATCCGAGTACGCCGCCCGCCGTCAGAAACTCATGGAGAAAATCGGCGACGGCGTCGCCGTCATTCTCGGCGCACAACCGATCGCCAGCTATTACCCATATGCCCAAGCGAACGACGTCCTGTATCTCAGCGGCGTTGAATTGCCGAACGCGGCTCTTATCATCGATGGCGCCCAGAAGTCTTGCACCTTGTACTTTACGAGCACCGAGGACGCGGCGCGCGGCCTGGGCTTGAGCGTAGACATCGTGAAAGACCCGCGGGCCGTCACCGGGATCGAGCGCGTCCTTCCTTACGAAAGCCTGGGCGGCCAGATCGCCGCCGCGGGACGCGGCCCGCGCCTCGTTTACCTACCGTTCCGGCCCGAAGAGCTCTATCGCGAATCGAGCCTGGAGAAATTCTCGACACTCCAGAGGAACATGACGTTCAACCCGTGGGACGGGAGGCTCACCCGCGAACTCCAGTTCGTGAAACTCTTCAAAGACCGGTTCCCGGGCGTCGAGGTCCGGGACCTCTCCCCTATCATCTGGGACCTGAGGACGGTCAAGTCGCCCGCCGAAATCGCGGTCATGAGGAAAGCGGCCCGCCTCGGCGTCAAGGCCCATACCGCGATGATGACGTCCACCCGGCCGGGCCTCTATGAATACGAGCTGTCGGCGATTTTCAACTACGTCTGCGAAAAGGAAGGGGCTCAAGAGAGCGCTTACGGCGTCATCATTTCGTCGGGTGAAAACCATCCCTACGTCCATTACGCCAAACACGACCGGCTCTTGAAAGACGGCGATTTCATCGTCGTTGACGCCGGGCCCGACGTCGATTATTACGATACCGATATCACGATCTCGTATCCGGCCAACGGGAAATTCACGCCTCGCCAGAAGGAGGTCTATGAAGCGTCCCTCGCCGTCCACGAGGCGTGCCTGAGCGTCTACCGGCCGGGGCTGACCTCGGACCAATGCCGGCAGGAGGTCGACGAGATCCTCAAGAAACGGGGATTTGACCTGAACAAGGATTATTTCAAGAGGATGCGCGGCGGGTTTGGCCATTATGTCGGGATGGCCATTCATGATGTCGGCGGCGGGCCGCAAGTGCTCAAGCCGGGCATGGTCTTCGCCAACGAACCGTACATGTTCTGGCCGAACGAGAACCTCGGCGTCCGCGTCGAGGACACCGTCCTGATCACGGACGCGGGTTGCGAAGTCCTGACGGCCGGAATCCCGCGAACGGTCAAAGACATCGAAACCTTAATGAAGAAAGAGGGAATCGCCCAGGTCTTGAAAAAAGCCAATCTGTATTAAGACGCGTATTAATACGCGCCGCCCGGAATCGCGTCTAGAAAGGGCCGGTCCTTGACTATTTTGTCTTCTTTGCCGCGAGCTCAAAATCCTGCTGCCAGAGGACCAGGCTTTCGACCCGGCCGGCTTTGTCGCTCAGGAACTGGATCCGGACATAGGGGTCGACGGAATAGAATAGCGTCCGTCCTTCGGCGTAAAATTTGGTAGCCGCCTGCCCCGTCGGACGAATGACCAGATAGTAATCTTCCTGCGTGACGTCGAGAACGTAGTCCGGGCGGACCTCGTACCGGCCGATAAATTGAGCGTAGGTTTCGGAGGCCAGGCGCAGGACCGTTTTTTCTTCGGGCTTGTAGTGCGGCCAG
>JBGOYP010000124.1:0-6814 GCA_041479785.1 Candidatus Aminicenantia bacterium
GAGACGATTTCGGCCGGCAAGATTTTTCATAACTCCCTTCCGGACCCGCCGTCCTGGAGCCAGACCGAGACGCTCATCCCGCCCACGCATACCTATATGTCCCCGCAAACTCGCGCCCGGCAGCGGGAACGGCGGGCCGCGGCCAGGAAGCTGGGGAGGTCCGATGCCTGGGTTGACGCCTATTTACGCGGGCCGGCGACGGAATGCTTTGAGGCGCCCGACAACGCTTATGAAGACGGCGCCATCGCCGACGCGGGGATCTCCTTGCTTGCGGACCTGCAGAGCTTGGATAAACCCTTTTTTCTCGGGATCGGGTTCATCAATCCCCACCTTCCCTTTGTCGCTCCAAAGAAATATTGGGACCTTTATAAGCGCGAGGACATCCCGATGGCGCGGAACAATTTCCTGCCCAAGGGGGCGCCCCGCTTCGCCATCAACAACCTGACCGAGCTGTCCTGCCACGAGGATTTCGTTCAAGCCCCTAATCCGAGCGAAGGACAGCTTACCGAGGACCAGGCGCGGCTCTTAAAACACGGATATTGGGCCTGCGTCAGCTTCGTCGACGCTCAGGTCGGCCGACTTATCGACGCCTTGGACCAATTAGGCCTTCGGGATAAGACGATCGTCGTCCTCTGCGGCGATTCCGGCTACAAACTGGGCGAGCACGGGAGCTGGGGCAAGCTGACGAATTACGAGGTCGATACGCGCACGACGCTGATCATGTCCGTTCCCGGGCAAGCGCGTCCGGGAACGACGACGCGGGCGCTCGTAGAATTCGTGGACGTCTATCCCACGCTGGCCGAACTGGCCGGGCTGAGGCCGCCGCCCAACCTGGAAGGGGTCAGTCTGGCGCCGCTTTTTGCCGACCCGAACCGGCCTTGGAAATCCGGCGCCTTCCATCAGTTCCCGCGAGGGTTCTCCAGTCGTTTCATGGGGCGCGGCCTCCGTACCGACCAGTATCATTATATCGAATGGCGTGATTGGTACGACGACCGGATGGTGGCCGCCGAGCTTTACGACCACGCGACCGACCCGATGGAAAACGTGAATATCGCCGGCGCGCCCGAATACCAGGACGTCGTGCGTCAGTTGGCGAGCCAACTCAAAGCGGGCTGGCGGGAAGCCGTCCCGAAATAAACGAGCGACGCGTTTTTTCTCTTTTAAATTGACTTTTCCTATCATTTTTGTATAATTATATGTTGGGTTGGCTCAACAGGGGGGAAAGGAAGAATGGTCGGGAAAAAACGTCTAAAGGTTGAGTGAGGCGGAAAATGGCCACATTATATAGAAGGTTCGCTTCGGCCGGGCTCGCGCTCTGCGCCCTGATCGTTCTCGGAACAGTCGCCGCGGCCGCAGCCCCGGTTCCGAAGAATGAGAATATCCTTTTAATTACAATCGATACCCTGCGCTACGACAGGGTGGGGATTCTTTCCTCCAAATACGTTAGGACGCCGAATATCGACGCCTTGGCCCGCCGTTCCGTGATTTTCACCCACGCCTACGCGCAGTCCACGCTCACGCGTCCCTCCCACACCAATATCCTGACGGGCACGACACCTTTATACCACGGTGTCAGCGACAATCCGGGGTTTAAGCTTGAAACCAGGTATCTGACCCTGTCGAAATTTCTCGCCGACAAGGGCTACAAGACGAGCGCGTTCATCGGCAACTTCATCCTCGACGCCCGTTTCGGCCTGGACCAGGGGTTTGACCTCTATGATGACGATGCCGGCGAGACGGCGTTCGGCGACTTTGGTTTCGTGGAGCGCTCCGCCGACAAGGTCATCCAGCCGGCCATTTCCTGGATCTCGGGGCAGTCGAATAAATGGTTATGCTGGCTCCATCTGTTCGACCCCCACGAGCCCTATGCGCCGCCGGAGCCGTTCAAGACCGAATATGCCAAAGACCCCTACTCGGGCGAAGTCGCCTTTGTCGACGCTCAGCTGGGCCGGCTTTTTTCGTTTCTGGAAAAGTCGGGGGCCCTCGATAAAACCATCATCATCCTCACCTCCGACCATGGAGAAGCGTTCGGGGAGAAGGACGAGATCCGGCACGGTTTTTTCGCTTACAACAACGTGCTCCAAATCCCGCTTATCATTTATTATCCCGGCGACGAAGCGAAGGTCGTCAGCGAGAACGCTTGCCACGTCGACATCTTCCCGACCGTCTGCGACCTGCTCGACCTCCCCGCGCCGTCGCATCTCCAGGGTGAATCGCTCCTTCCGGTCATCGCCGGCCGGGAGCGGCAGAAAAAAATGATCTATTTCGAATCCCTGTCGCCCCACTACTTCCTCGACGCCGCCCCGCTCACGGGATACATCGAGGGCAAACTGAAATATATCGACCAGCCCATCAAGGAGCTCTATGACTTGAGCACGGACCCGCTCGAGGTCCGGAATGTCGCGAACACCGTTGATACCGGCCGGTTCGCCAAGAACCTCGACACGCTCAAAAAGAGCCTCAAGGGCAAGGGGACGACGCAGGATATCGAGGGTCGGTCTTCGGACATCCGGCCGCTGATGGAAAGCCTGGGCTATCTCTCCGGGAAGCCGACGAAGAACAAGGTCTATGGGATCCAGGACGACCTGAAGAGCCTTTACCCCTTGATGGCCCAGCTCCGGATGGCGGTCGATTATTTCCAATCCGGCCGCCAGGACATGGCGGTCAAGATGCTCAATACCATCCTCCGCATCCGGCCGTCCTATATCACGGCTTACACCGCTCTGGCCGATTGCTACTACAACCTCAAACGATTCGACGAAGCCGTGGCCACCCTCAAAAACGGATTGTCAAAGAATCCCGACAACCTCTCACTCACCGGGCGCCTGGGCGAGACGCTCGTCATGGTCAAGAAATACGCAGACGCCTTCGGCCCTCTTCAAGAGGCGGCGCGCCGGGATCCCAACAACCCCGATTATTTCAACTACCTCGGGCTCGCGTTCATGGGGACGGGCGAACTCAAGGAGGCCGAGGATAAGTTTCATGCCGCCCTCCTCCTTGAACCGGATTTGAACCCGGTGTTCAATAACCTCGGGTATCTTTCCCTGATGTTTTACGTGAAAACGTCGGAAGATAAATACCTCGATGACGCCATCGATTATTTCGACAGGGCTTTGGCCGAGCAGCCCGACCTCCTCCCCGCGAAAAAAGGGAAAGAGGCGGCGGTCAATTACAAGCTCCACCGCTACCGGGCTTCGTAAAGGCCGGATGTTCTCCGTTCTTCGGACGATGTCTTGCGGGCGAGGGCGACAACCGAACTTCCCACGGGAAAACTGAGCATCCTCAGGAGCACCGCTTCGACGCCGAAGACGGCCCCCAGAATAATATTGAACGGCCGGGCAACCTCCTTGAGGTCGGACTGAGGCGCTGCGGCAGACGCCTTGACGGCGAAGGCTCGTTCCCCGATCCGGACGGCCGCGATCGCGGGAAACAGGAAAAAGTTGAAATAGCTGGCCCGTCCGACGTCAAACCCGGCGGCTTTGAGCTTTTTTTTGAGGGCTTTTATCGTATAGCGCTCGCGGCCATGAAACGCTTCGTCATGCCGGCCGCGCAAGACGTTCAGGGCGCTGTCGGATACGAGGAGAATCCCTCCCGGCTTAAGCGTCCTGAAGACCTCTTTCAGAACGGCCACGTCATCGGTCACGGCCCGATGATAAAGGACGTCGAGAAGCGACGCGCCGTCGAAGGCTTCGCCCTTGAAAGGGAGACGTTGGACGTCGGCCCGGGCAAGGTTCGTAAGCCCGCGTTTCCGGCAGTACGCCAGCGCTGCTTCGGAATAATCGCAGCCGCAAGCCGGTCCCAACCTGGAGAAGACCGTCAAGTTGAATCCCGTTCCGCACCCGGCGTCGAGCCATACCCTGGGCCGGTCCGGAGGAGGCAGGGTAGCGAGCAGGCTCAGAAGGATTTTTCGGCGTCCCCGGAACCACCAGTGCCGCTCTTCGAGCTCGAAATGTTTCCGGTATTCGGATTTTTCCATAGATTCGGCTTATTCCGATTCGGGCCCAGGCGCGAAGACGGCGGGAGCTTGGACCGGAGGCTTGAGAAGAGCCAGGGCCAGGAGGAGTCCCACCCCCGCCAGCCCGGCGATGATCGGGAAGGCGCGACGATACGACCCGAATAGATCTTTGACCCGTCCCGCCAGGATGTTCCCCAGCACAGCGCCGGCCCCGTAGGCCGTGAAGACGATGCCGTAATTCCTAGAATAATGACGGGAACCGAAAAATTTGGCCGTCGTGGCGGGGGCGATCGCGACCCATCCACCGAGACAACCCCAGAGGACGGAGAGACCGAGGATATAAACGATCGTTTTGTTGGGGATCGCGTAAAGCAGGATAGACGCGAAAGCGATGAGGGTGAACGCGATGACGGCGGCTTTTTGAGGAGAGAGCCGGTCGATGATCGCCCCGAAGAGCGGCCGGCCGCAACCGTTGCAGGCGGAAAAGGGAACGATCAGGCTTGTCATCAGCCCGGCCGACGCGGCGGCACTCAGGCCGGCGTTGGCCGCAAACTCGAGCCCGACCGGTTTAGCAATACCGATGGCCATGAGCCCGGCCAGGGTCCCGAGCGTATAACATACCCAGAGCCCGTAAAAGGAAAGTTTCCCGATCATTTGCTTCCAGGTGAAATGGACCTCGGAGCAGGACGCGGAGCTGCCGGCCGGCGGCGGGTCATCGCAGACCCATCCCCGGGGACTCCAACCCTGGGGAGGGAATTTCATCAACGGTGAGAGCGCCGCGATGAGAACGAGAAATCCGATGCCGAAGACGCGAAAAACGCCCAGGACGCTGCCTAAAGAGCGGGCTAAAGCGTCCGAGAGCGGCGCGATGATAGCCGCGGAAAACCCAAAACCCAGGATCGTCAAACCGACGGCGAGACCGCGTCTATCCGGGAACCAGCGGGCGGACACGGCGAGCGGCACGCCATACGCCAGCCCGACGCCGGCCCCGCCGATGATCCCGTACATCAAGGCCAGGGTTTTCGGGCTGCCGGACAAGGAGGCCAGAAACCAGCCCGACCCGAGAAGGATTCCTCCAGCCAGGGTCATCCGGCGCGGACCCCATCGGTCTATTTTCGGACCCGCCAGCGGCATGCTGACGGCCCACGTGAGGAGGAAGACAATGAACGGGACCTGCATTTGCGTCGCCGTGACGCCCAGGCCGAGCTTTTTGAAATGAGCTTCGAGCGGGATGCGGATGACGCTATACGCGTAGATCGCCCCCAAGCAGACGTTGATGACCATTCCGGCGGCGACGAGGAGCCAACGTCCGGATTCGGCATCCAGGCCGAGGATCTTGGTGTCGTCGCTCATAAAAGAGATTATCGATGTCGCGCGAACCCGGCAAGAGCGCGGCTGACCGTTTTGATTTGAGCCGGCGTGAGGGCGAGACCCGAGGGCACGTAAAAACCTTTTCGCGACAGCTCGGTCGAGACCGGAAAACAAAGTCCTCGATAGGCCTTGTCCCGGGCGAAGACGGGCTGCTCGTGGACCGGGACGAAGAACGCCCGGGTGTCGATGCCGGCGTTTTTGAGCTTCGCCATGAGGGCATCGCGAGACGGGCCGAAGTCGTCTTCGACGAGGACGGCGTACATCCAGTACACGTTCCGGGCCCACGGTTTTTCCACCGGCAGCGTCAAGCCCCGGACGCCGGACAGGAATTTCGCATAGCTCGCGGCCATTTTCTGCTTACGCCGGATATATTCTTCGACCTCTTCCAATTGGGCCAGTCCGATCGCCGCTTGGACATTGGTCATCCGGTAATTGAAGGCCAGCTCGGTATGAAGGAATCTTTTTTGCGGGTCGTGGGCGAGGTCCTTGAGACGCCGGGCCCGCTCGGCCAGGCCGTCGTCCTGCGTCACGACCATCCCGCCCTCGCCCGTCGTGACGATTTTGTTGGCGTAGAAGCTGAAGCAGCCGATGTCCCCGACGGCCCCGGCTTTGAGGGCCTTGGTCTTATCGGCGCCGGGATAATAAAGCGCCCCGTGCGCCTCGGCCGCGTCTTCGACGACGAGCAGGTCATAGGCCCGGGCGAGGGACAGGATGTCGTCCATGGGACAGGGATGGCCGTAGAGATGGACGGGGAGGACGGCTCGGACGCGGGCTCCGGTCCGTCGGTTGACCAGAGCTTTTGTTCGAGGGTCGAACCGACAGCCTTTTTTCAGAAATGCGGCCAGCCCGGCCGGGGCCATATTGAATGTCTCCGGGTCCACGTCCACGATCGCCGGCTTCGCGCCCGTGTACAGGACGGCATACGGGACGGCGATCATCGTCAAATCGGGGACGACGACCTCGTCGCCCGGGCCGATGCCGGCGGCCGCGAGCGCAAGATGGAGCGCCGTGGTGCCGCTCGTCGTCGTCACGGCATGCCGGACGCCGAGATATCGGGCGAAGGCCTCTTCAAACCGGGAAATGTAGGCCCCGGCCGACGAGATCCATCCGCTCTCGACGCAGTCGCGGACGTAGGCCAGGGCGTTTGGGGCGATCAGCGGTTCGTTGACGGGGATCATGATCGTCAAAAGAATTCCTTGTCGTCAAATCCGGCGTAGGGGCCCTGCTTGACCTCGATCATCTTGGCGTCCTCCAGGACCTTCACCTTGTGGCCGCCCCTCGCCAGAAGGATGGCGTCGCCCGGCTTCATCAGCAGGGTCTTGAGCTTTTCGCCGTCGTCGTCGAACAGTTCGATCCGGATCCTCCCGTCGAGCAGGACGAGGACCTCCTGTGTCCGAAAGATCTCCCGTTTGACCAGTTTGTGACGATGCCGCTTGACGACCTTTCCCTTCGGATGGATGAGCATTCCCAGCTGTTGGGAAAATTCCC
>JBGOYP010000125.1:0-6749 GCA_041479785.1 Candidatus Aminicenantia bacterium
CATGACTTTGTCCCGGAACGGGACGTCCTTATCCGGATTGCCGTCATCCAGGGCCTCGGTCCAATAGAGGGTCGCCGGTTTGAGCGTTTGCCAGTTGGGAGAACGGGGGCCGGTCTGGACGCCGCCGATGGGGACGTGCTCGGACGTCGGCAGGTCGGCGATGACCTTCACGAGCGTTCCGTTCTTATCCCAGACTTCATAAGAATGAGCGAATCCGTTGTATCCGACGCTGAACGAGTACGGCCGTTTGATGTGGTTGACCAGGAGGTAATTGCCGTCGTTCGAGGGGTTGGCGTTCGTATAGATCCCGGGTTGGCCGATCTTGCGCGCGGCCCCCGTCTGGACGTCGAGTTCGACGAGCTGGGAGGGCGCGTAGTAGTCGAAGAGCTTCGCGTCAAATTCTGTCTTGAGGAGGTCCTCGTAGGTCGCGACCTGCGCCGCTTTGCCGGACGATTCATAGACGTCGGGGCCGACCGGGACGCGCGACGGCTCGGGCGGATTTCCGCGACCGTCCGGGACCATATGAACGATGAGATGTTTGTTGTCCGGCATCCAGCTGTCCCCGCCGCCGACGACCATGTTCAGCGTGGCGCCGGTCAGCGCCTTGGCCTGGCCCGTCGTAACGTCCACGACCCACAATTCGACGCCGTTGTCGAGATAGCGATGGAAGGAGATCCATTTGCCGTCGTCCGACCATGAGGCGCCGCTGAACTTGATCCCGGCCGGCAGGTCGACTTTGCGGACCTTGCCGTCCTTGATGCTTTTAAGCGTCAGGCCGGTGCTGAAGCTCAGCACCTGGACGCTGTTGTTTTGGGGCGTAATGCGCATCCCGGCGATCCGGAGGATGGGCATCGACAGATAGGCGATCGTCGGCATCGGTTCGGCGTCGGTGAGCAGCATCAGCTGGCGGTCGGGGCTCATCGAGACGCGCGGCGTCGGAGGAGCGTCAATGATATCCAAGACGTTTTTAGGCGGGAGCTTGTACGGTTCCTGGGCGAGGCCCGACAGCGAAAAAAGGACGAATAGGGAAAAGAGACACAGGACGAGTCGTTTTTTCATGAGTCCTCCTCGGAGAGATCGTTCAGAAGCCAAGATGCAACATTTATATAAAAAAAAGGAGGGGGACACAAGACCCGACCCCGATTTTCCGGGTCGTGGGGCAGGGCGCGCGATTTCCCTCTTTGACAGGGGGGTCGGACGAAAATATAATCCTTTTATCTTGAGACCTGCGTTCTTTCCATATCGCGATATCCGGGAGGACCCATGCGCCTGAATGTACGCCCTCGTCCTGTTGCCCTCATTCTCTGTGGACTCGGCTTATTGAGCGTCGCGGCTTGCAACGCGAACCGTGTCCCGGCGAGCCTCGTTCTTCTGAACGGAGATATCTATACCGTCGACCCGGCCAGGCCGACGGCCAAGGCGTTGGTCATCACGGGAAATAAAATCACGGCGGTCTGCTCGACCGACGCGGCCGCGAAGAAATATGTCGGCCCCAAGACCCGGGTCTTCGACCTTCGCGGAAAATTCGTCTTGCCCGGGATCATCGACGGGCATGTCCATTTCGCGGCGGCCGGAGCGATGACCAATGACGCGAGTCTTCTGACCGTGTCCGACGAGGCCGGCCTTCGAAAAGAAATCCAGCGCGTCGTCAATATCCTCGACGACGACGAATGGATCACGGAAGGTCTCTGGGGCGCTTACGAACAGTGGGCCCTGGGCGACGCCGGGCAAGGGACGAAGGCGAGCAAGGCGCCGTGGCGGCCGCACCGGAAGATGATCGACGATATCACGCCTAATCACCCCTGCTTTCTCTGCCGGTTCGACTCCAAGGAATGGCTGGCGAATACGGCGGCCTTGAAAGCGGCCGGGCTCGACAAAGAAAAACTGGAGGGGATGGAAATCGGCCCCGACGGACAACCGACGGGCGTCATGTTCAAGCCCTCTCCCGCGTTCGACCGGATGGCAAAGACGCGCAAGCCGAAATCCGAGGAAAGGCTGCTCGACGAAAGCCGGGCGGGACTTAAAGCCCTCCGCGAGGCGGGCATCACCGAGATTCACGACATCGCGACGCCGGACCAAACGAAGCGCTTCATCGAGCTCGAGGACAACGGCGAATTGTCTTGCCGGGTATGGCTGCGTCCCGACCTCTCGCGGGGAGCCCAGCTCAAGGCCGACGGCTTTGCCATGGGGCTTCATCCGAAAACGAAACAGAAGAGCTCCTGGCTTCGGTACGGCGCTCTTAAAGGATATATCGACGGCATCATGGGGACGCACGGAGCTTTGTTCTTTGAGCCCTACTCCGACCAGCCCGGAAACTACGGCCATTGGCGGGCCCACACCTCGGACGACCCGGATTTCAAGACCGGCAACATGGAGAAGATGTTTCAACTTATCAAAATCGGTCTTGACGCGGGATTCGTCCCCAACGTCCACGCCATCGGAGACAGGGGAGTGGCCGAAGCGCTCAACCTTTTTGAGCGGCTCAAGAAAGAGCTCGGGATCGACCTCAAGGGCTTCCGCATCATCCATGCCCAGGTCATTCGGCCGCAGGATTTCCCGCGCTTTAAGGCGCTCGGGGTCATCGCCGAGGTCAATCCTTACCATATCTCGGACGATATGCGCTGGATGGAGGAGCGGATCGGACACGAGCGTGCCAAGGGAGCCTACGCGTTCATGTCGCTCCTCGAAAACGGCGCCACGCTCAGCTTCGGCTCGGATTGGCCCGGCACGAACGCCGCGCAATATCTCATGCATCCCAAATATTTGATCTATGCCGCGGTGACGCGCCAGACGCTCAAAGGCGAACCGAAGGAAGGGTGGTTCCCCGAGCAGCGGATTTCGGTCGAGGATGCGATCAAATCCTGCACGATCAATAACGCCTATGCGGCTTTCGAGGATAAGGTCCGGGGAAGCCTCGAAGTCGGGAAGCTGGCCGATATCACGGTTTTCGACCGGAACTTGACCAAGATTCCGCCGGCGGACATCCTCAAGGCCGAAGTCACCCATACCTTCGTGGACGGACGTTTAGTCTTTAGAAAAAAGTGAAACTTTTTTCTGATATCATAAGACCCGCGCGGATTTAATCCTCCCCGTGATGGCCAGCGTTATTTTATATATTCCCCACGCGTTCTTGATATAGATCGTGGCCAGCCCCGTAACCGACCCTTCGGGCGTGAACACGGGCGAATTATTGGACTCCAGGGTCACGCCTTCGCAATAATGCCGTTCGGCGAGGGCCCAGGCGTTTTTGCCTTCGTCGAATTTGTCCACGGCATAGGAGACGGCGGAAAATCGGACCCGGCGCGACGTTCCCTCGAAAAGGGCTTTATACCGGGCCGAATTCAGCGCGGACCGGATGTCCCAAACGGCTTTCTCGAGCCTGTATTTCGGGATGAGCGGAAGGAAAGAGACCGATCCCAAATAAACCAAGACCGCGAGAAGGGCCACCGCCAGCGCGGCCTCAAAAAGGGTGAATCCTTTTTTCATCGGGGATCAATAATCATTCCATTGGAGCGGCCGCAGCGACAGGACCGCAAGCAGCGGGACCCCGGCCGCAGGAGCGTTGGCCAGGTCGATGTCGGCCATGAGCAGCCGCTCGTCGGGGAGGATCTTCATCGTGTTTCCGTTCGTCCTAATTCCGGCCGCTTGCAGACCTCCGGCCAGCGTCAGCGTTCTCCGGACGCCGCCGAGCTCGAAAACGCCTTTGGCCGTCAACGAAGCCTGGACCTTCAGGTCGGACGGCGCGTCGGGGCGAACCGAAATTTTTCCGGCTTTATCGGCGGCTTCCGTAAGGTCTTGCCCGTTGGCATAAATCATCAGCTGAGCTTTCGCGTCTTTTTTCAAATACGGGATGCCGTCGACCCATTCGACGCCTTCGAGGATCAGATGAGAAGACAGCGCGATTTCATCGGAGCCGACGATAGTCAGCGCCACTCCGTTCAGGACGGACGGGACCGTTTCATCTGAGGTGAGCTCGGCCCGCCCTTCGGCACCAATAATTCCTCCGCCGAGCGAGCCGATGCGTCCGTTGACAAGGACCATCCCGAGTGGGGTCCTGTCAAAAACGCGCGTTCCGGCCGGAGTCGAAAACGATGTTTCACAACGGGAGGGGGAAAATTTCAAGAGCCAGGCTTCGTTTCCTCGCCGGATGGAAATGACTTGAGAGTCGGCTTCTATGGCCAGGATCATTTCGTCGACGTCGCCTTGGATGAACAACCCGCCGAGTCCGGTGTCGTTTTCGATCAAATACACGCCGTCCGGGACGGGCTCATTGACCATGTCCAAACCGAGGGCCGACCTGATCTCGGCCCTGGTCAGCTTCTCGGGTGAAAAGATTTTGATTTTGAGCGCCTTCTTGAGCAGGGGGCCGGCGTCTCGAGGGATGGCCGGCTCAGGGGCGAAACCGGTCCGCGGGAACGTGACGGCCCGGCGGGACGGAAGAATCATGATATCCCTGTTCTCAGCGACCCGGCGTTTTTCCTCGGAAGAAAGGTCGGCCGCGATAAGCAGCGGAAAGCCGGCGAGCGGGACGTATCCGGCCACGATCGTGGCGCCGACGTCAAGAGTCGCCCGCTTGGCGGGGATTTTCCCCGTCAGCCGGCCATTCGACCGGATATGCCCGAAACAATCCGCCGCGAAAAAATTATCTTTGAGAATCGGCGCGCCGGTGTCGAAAGCGACGTCAGCCGTCCAGCTCATGCCGCCGTCATCGCCTTGGAGGTCGAGGGGAAACGACTTTTCCAGGACCTGTTCGAGCGCGCGGATCCCGCCGTTTTGGCCGTCCAACCGGAGCTCGTGATATAGGGCCTCGGAACACGTCTTCGGACCGGAGCCCAACGCTACGGCCGCGGCGAGGACGTCATACCCGCGCTTGACGCCGTTTTCGGCGGCGTACGAAAGAAGCACGACGTCCCTTCGATGACGGCTGAATTTCATGTGGACGTCCGAGAGGCAAATGAGGCCGATCCCGAGCGCGGAAAAAAGAAAGAAGATGAAGACGACGAGTAGGGTCATGGACCCCGTTTCCCCGGTCAGCAGGTCACGTCCGGCCGGCGGCGAAGACCATGTTTTTTGATATGAATTTGAGGCCATAGCACTTCTCCGGGTCGAGGGCGAAGCGAATCTCGACTTCGGTCATTTGGGTCGAACGGTCGAAATCGCACGAAAAGGACCCGACGCCTTCGAGCAAAGGCTGAGCTGTTCCCGCGCCGGCTTTACGTCGCAGGGTCGATTTTTCCGTGTCTAAATAATAGAGAACGATGCGGAGTTCCGGCCCGGCCCCCGCGTTTTCCAGCCAACGCGCGGTCAGCGTATTGTCGGCCGCATCAATCCCGGTCTCGCCGGGGCGGGTCTCTTGCGGGAATCCTTGCCCCGCGCGTTGAAGGTCCGCTTTGATCCTTTCGAGAGCGGCGGAAACGCTTTCACGGTCGGTTTGGTAACGTTCGAGCTTGAAAAAGACATGCCGGACGGCGCCGAACAGCTCGATCCCGGCCAGGATCATGACGAGCGACAGAGCCAGGGCGAGCAGACTTTCGATCAGCGAAAACCCTCGTTTTCGGGCCCGGTTCGGTGCGGCGTTCATGAAGGATATTTTCATGTTCAAAATCCCAGGAATCTCGAGACATACAGCACGGCCCGGAGGCCGCGTTGCCGGGCGTCTTCCGCGTAGAGGACAAGCTCGATTCTTTTCAGGTCCGCCGACACGGCTTCGATCCGTCGTTCGAGGATGACGGTTTTTTGCCCAGCCGGTTCCAGAGACGCCCGAACGTCGCCGGCGTCAAGGTCGGGACCGTCGAAGGGTCGCGATTTCAAGCCCTCGAGCGTCGCGACGAGAAGATCCGTCATCCCGATTCTAGCATCCGCCTCTCGGGATAATTGTTGCGCGCGCACGAGAAGCTCGGCCGTCCCGAAAAGAACAAAAGAGACGATCGCCATTGCCAGAAGGACTTCGATCAGAGTGAATCCTCGCCGGGTTGTCATGCCTTGGCTTATCCACGTTTCGTGCCAGTTCATCCGACCAATGCGTCCAGATGAAAGCGGCAGTTCGGCTCTCCGGAGAGTAAACTTTCGGATAATTTATTTTGAAAGTCGGCAACGGACGTTGACGGGTTGTTGCGTTCTCCTTATAACTATCACATAAAAAAACAAATATAAAATTGAAAAAATCTTCATTTTTTTCCTTGACAATCGTTTGGATAACGCCTATCATATATCAGCCATCGGACGGGCATTCCTGTCAGCCGACAGGCTGAAACACAAGAAGCCTATTATCGACGATGGTTTTTCCTTCTCGGCGAGACGGAAAAAGTTCTTTGAATTAAAAAGCGGAGCGACATTGATCGATCCAATTTGCCAGTCGAACTTTCGCTAAGTACTCGCAAGAGTGCTTATAAACTGGAGAGTTTGATCCTGGCTCAGAGCTAACGTTGGCGGCGTGCCTAACACATGCAAGTCGAACGCGTTCCGGGGGCAACCCCGGGATGAGTGGCGAACGGGTGAGTAACACGTGGGTAATCTTCCCTCGAGTGGGGAATAAGCCCCCGAAAGGGGGTCTAATACCGCATGACACGGCGGAACATAAGTCCCGCCGTTAAAGCCGCAAGGCGCTTGAGGATGAGCCTGCGTCCTATTAGCTAGTTGGTAGGGTAATGGCCTACCAAGGCTGAGATGGGTAGCCGGCCTGAGAGGGTGAACGGCCACACTGGGACTGAGACACGGCCCAGACTCCTACGGGAGGCAGCAGTGAGGAA
>JBGOYP010000126.1:0-6713 GCA_041479785.1 Candidatus Aminicenantia bacterium
CTGCGGAGTCTTGAGCGCTTCAAGAACGTCGAACGTCCAGATATGCGTATAGCTGTATTCCTTCCGAACGACCTCAAAATCATCGAACGCGTCCTTGCGCTCTTTGGCCGCCTTGGCGGCAGGTTCGGTCGCGGCGAAAGCGATCGTTTTTCCGTCGGGCGACCATTGATATCCTGATACGCTCGTTTCGGCCTTGGTGAGCTGGGCGGCTTCGCCGCCGGACGGGTTGATGAGATAGAGCTGGTTCTTATCGCCGACCCGTCCGCTCATGAATGAAATCCATTTCCCGTCAGGCGACCAATCGGCGCCGCCGCAGGACTTGTCCCCGCGCGTGAGCTGGAACGTCCGCCCCGTGGCCGGGTCGGCGAGCCAAAGGTGCGAGACGTAGGCGTCCTGGGTGAAATCGGTTTCGGTGATGGTATAGACGACCCAGTTCCCGTCCGGAGAGATCTTTGCTCCTCCGGCCGATTTGAGCATGAGCAGGTCGTCCACGGTCGGGACGCGGCGGGCGTCGGCCGCGGCCCAAGGGAGCCCGACGGCGAGGAGGATGATGACGGCGACAAGCGTTTTTTTATTCATGGCGGAGCGCTCCCTAGGAAGAGGTTATCGACGATAGAGGAAGACTGAATGCTCTTTGCCTTCCGAGTCGGTAACGGTCGTGGATTCGATTTCCTTCCCATCCCAACCCGGGATAATGTAATTATGGGTGACGATGAGCACGCCGGGTTTCAATTCCTTCTCGAATTTCGGCCGCAGCAGCTCGTTCGATTCCGGCAGAAGATAGAGGGTCACGATCGTCGCCGCCGAAAAATCGGACTTGGTCGCGTCCTCCTCGCGGAACTTGACGAGTCTTTCGACGCCGGACTTGCGGGCGTTCTCTTTGGATTCCTTGATCCGCTCGGGGTCGATATCGATGCCGACGCCGTGCGCCCCGTATTTCGAGGCCGCCTCGACCACGATCCGGCCGTCGCCGCAGCCGATGTCGTAAACGACGCTGTCCTTGGTCGGGTGCACCATTTCGAGCATCTTGGCCACGACCTCGGGCGGCGTGGGGACAAACGGGGCTAGGTCCTCGGCGTCCGCGCGGCCGTGCGCGCCGACCCAGATATCGATTTTGCCTGCGGTGTCGTAGCGGAACGAGTAGGGCTTACCGGGGAAGAGGGAGTAGCTCACTTCGCCGCTGTATTTTTTGTAGGTGACGACCATGGTCTCCACCGCGGGGATGCGGTCGATGGCGCCGACGGCGAGGCTCTTCTCGACGGCCTTGGCCTCCTGCCCCGCGGGCGCGATGGAGTAAGCTATGACCTCTTTGGTCACGTTGCGGATCGTGATCTCCTTGGGTTTGGGCGGACGCAGCGGTGCCGAGGAGGATGTCGCGTCGCCGGGTTTTTCCCGGAGCAGGAAAAAGCAGCCGATCGCAACGGCGGCAAACGCGATAATCAGTCCGATTCTCATTTCTCTTCTCATGGCGCCTCCTCGTTGATGTCCGTGCTTTCGTTCAGCGCAACGCATTGGCCGGTCGCGAGCGATGCGAGCGCGGCGTCGATGACGCGGGCGTTTCCGAGCGCGTCCGATTCCCCGTAGAGAACGGGACGGAGGCCGAGAACGGCCTCGCCGAAGTGCTCGACCATGCGCGTGTATTGATTCCTCGCGGGAACGAGATGGGTTTCGACATCATTGCCCTTCGCGATCTGGACCTGGACGTCGAAGTGTTTAGCCGAGAAGGCCCGGGGGAGCGTAATCCGGCCTCGAGTTCCGGCGACCTCGACGCGGCTTTGAAATTGGGCGTCGAAGGCGCAGTCGAGGAGGGCGTGCCGATCGCCGGGGTATTCGAGCAGCAGGCTCGTCGCGAGGTCGATTCCGGTTTCGGGTTCGAGCCGGGCTTTGGCAAATACCGACACCGGCTCCGTCCCGAAGATCGTCCGCGAGGCGTTGATGACATAGCAGCCGACGTCATAAAGGGCCCCTCCGCCCATGTCCGCGTTTCGTCGGTAATCGTCTTTCGGCCCCGAGAGGACGAACGAAAACGTCGCATGGACGGCGCGGATGTCTCCGATTGCGCCGCTCCGGACGAGGGCCAGCGTCTTCTCGAATTGAGGATGGAAGCGGTACATGAAGGCTTCCATGACCTGGACGTTTGAGGCGCGGGCGACGGCGAATATGGCCTCGACTTCGGACGCGTTCAAGGCCAGCGGCTTCTCGCATAGGATGTGTTTGCCGGCCCGCGCGGCGCCGATCGTCCATTCGGCGTGAAGATGATTGGGCAAGGGGATATAGACGGCCCGGATGTCCGGGTCCTGGAGAAGGGCGCCATAATCCCCGTACGATTTCGGAATCTTGAATTTCGCCGCCCAGGCCGCGGCGCGCGCTTCGTCCCGGGCCGCAATTCCGAAGAGCTCGGCGTTCTTGGCTTCTTGGAAGGCTGGGATAAGGGCCCGCTCCGCGATGCGCGCGCAGCCCAAAATGCCCCACCGAATTTTCGCGGGCGCCATTCACCTGCCTTTGGATTCCGGACGTACCGGGGCATTATATCAAATAACCCGGACGAGATCAGGCCCAGTTGCGCGTCCGAGGACGTCTGTTAATTGGTGCATGATAGTCGCGGGACGCGCAACTGGCCTGACCCCCATGGCAAAATTTGTGGTAAGATAAAAAACACATTTTCGACTTCGGGAAGGAGGCCGCGATGGCCGGTAACGCGAATTTGGGACGACGGGATTTTCTCAAACGGGCCATCGCCGCGGCCGCGGGATTCGCGATCGTTCCGCGGCGCGTCCTCGGCGGCCCCGGGTTCACCCCCCCGAGCGACGAACTGACGCGGGCCATCATCGGCGTCGGCGGCATGGGGATGGGTCACATCCGGTACGAGGACGGGCGGCTGCTTGCCGTCTGCGACGTCGACGAAACCCATCTCCGCCAGGCGCTCGAAGCGGCCGGCCCCGGTGTCAAAGGCTACAAGGATTTTCGCGACGTGATCGCCCGGCCCGATATCGACATCGTCCATATCGCGACGCCGCCCCATTGGCACGCGCTCATGTCGGTCGCGGCGGCCGAAGCCGGCAAGGACATCTGGTGCGAAAAGCCGATGACCAGGACGATCGGCGAAGGGCGGACGGTCGTCGAGGCCGTTCAGAAATTCGGCCGCGTCTTCCGGGTGAATACCTGGTTCCGTTTCCAAAGTCCGTTCTACAGCTTCGGCTCGACCGTAAAGCCGGTCAAAAAAATCGTCCAAAGCGGCCTCCTCGGTTGGCCGCTTAAAGTCATGGTGAGCGGAGCCACCGGTTTCGACTGGAAATTTTATTGGAGTGGAAAGACCTTCCTCCCGCCGCAGCCCGTGCCCAAGGAGCTGGATTATGATTTCTGGCTCGGGCCTGCGCCGTTCAAGCCGTACCATCCTCACCGGGTCCACCAGACGTTCCGCGGGTATTGGGATTACGACGGCGGCGGGCTCGGCGATATGGGCATGCATTATCTCGACCCGGTGCAGTATCTCCTGGACAAAGACGCGACCGGCCCGGTGGATATCGAGGCCGATTGTCCCCAGCAGCATCCCGACGCTTGCGGTTCGTGGCGCCGGATCCGGCTGAGATACGCGGACGGCTGCGAGATCATTCTCGACGGCGAAAACAAGAATGCCGACGTGCCCTTCATCGAAGGGCCGGCCGGAAAGCTTTTTCCCGGGCTGCGCTCGACCATCCCCGACCTCCGGTTGAAGCTCCTCACGCTTCCCGAGCCGGAGCCGCAGGAGACCGACTTCGCCGAGTCCGTCCGGAAACGGCGGAAATTCGCGCTCAACGAGGATAACGGACACCGGTCGTGCACAATCGTCAACCTGGCTAAGATCGCGGTCCGGCTGGGACGGCCGCTCCGCTTCGACCCGGTCGCCGAGCGTTTTATCGGAGACGAGGAAGCCGACCGGTTGATGTCCGAGCCCATGCGGGCGCCGTGGCATTTATGACATGAGAGCCGACGGAAAGAAACAGGGATGACGATGATGAACGCGAAAAAGCTCAGAATATCGTGCGGCCTCGCGGTTTTCTGCGCGGCTGCGGCCCTCGTCGGACAAAATGCTCCGGCTCTGGCCGACAAAGTATCTCTTGTTCTCGAGAAATTTCCAGCGGCTTCCTCGCAGGAAAGGGACCAATTCGCCTCCGAACTGGTTGCGCTCGGCCCCGCCGGCATCCGGGAGGCGTGCGCGCGGCTGGCGCCGACGGGAACGGAGGACGACAGCCTCGTTCGCTACGCGCTCGACGCCGTCGGCGTCTATGTCGCGCGGCTGAACGCCGAGAGCGAGCGTTTGATGTTCGTCAAAGAAGCGCTCCGGGCCATCGAAAAGACGGGCGATACGGACGTCAAAACTTTTTTGATCGGAGAGCTCCAGCTTGCGGGGAAGGGCGAGGTCGTCAAACCCCTGGCCAAATATCTCGGTGACCCCGCCCTCGGCGCATCGGCGGCCCGTGCCCTGGTCGCAGTTCGGACGAGCGAAGCCGAAACCGTATTGTCGAAAGCGCTTAATTCCGCGCGTCCCGATACGGCCGGCTTCTTAATCCAAGCCTTAGGCGCCCTCCGTGTCGCCTCAGCTGCGAAGGCGATTTTACCTTATACCTCGAGTCCAAACCCGCGGCTCCGCGAAGCCGCTCTCGACGCTTTGGCTGAAATCGGCGATCCGTCCGCTTATCCCGTATTCGCGACGATGCCGATCGTCGCGACCCCGGCGGAGCGGGCGAAAGCCTCCTCGCGCTATCTTCTTTTCGCCCGGCGTCTATGGGAGGGAGGGCGAAAAGACGCGGCTGAGAAGATCTGCCGCGATTTCGTCGCGGGCGCGACGCTCGAAGGCGAAAGCCAGGTCCGGTCTGCGGCCCTGTCTTTATTGGCCGATATTCAGGGCGCGAACATCCTGGGCGACCTCATGGAAGCGGCTCAGTCTCGGGATGCTTCATTTCGCCGCGCCGCCCTTAACCTGGCTGCCCGCATCTCCAGCGGCGGGTCGACGGCCCAATGGGTCGAGCTCGTGAAGACAGCGCGCGGCGGGGCGCTGGCGGACATCATCGCGATGCTGGGCCGTCGCGGCGATAAATCCGCGCTCGCGGCCGTGCGCGATAAGATCGGCAGCGACGACAAGGACGAAAGGCTGGCCGCGGTCACGGCCGGTGTTCAGCTCGGCGGTGCGGACGTCTTCGACGAGGTCTGGCCGCTCATCCAGACGGAGGATGAAGACCAGGTCCGGACCGTGAAACAGGCGTTTCTAATGTTACCGGGCACGAGGGTCATCCCGAAGGCGGCCGAATTGATGAGCGCCGCGGCCCCGGCCGCCCGGGCCGCTCTGATCGAGATCCTCGCCGAGCATCGCGCCGGCGAATACGCGGCGCTCGTCATCGCCCAGGCCCGGAGCGAAAATGATTCGGTCCGGAAGGCCGCCCTGCGCGCGCTTGAAGTATTGGCGCGCGCCGAAGATGTGTCGGCGTTGATCGACCTTCTCCTGGCGGCGCCGCCGGGCCCCGAGATCCTCCTCATTCAGAACGCCCTAACAGCGGCCGCGAACCGGATCGCCGATCCCGAACGACGCGCCGACGCGATTCTAACCGCGGCCGGGCTAGCCGCAGGAACGAAACGCGCGGACCTGATCAGGCCGTTGGCCAAGGTCGGCGGCGCCGGCGCCTTGCCGTTCGTGGTCGGGGAGATGAAGAACGCCGACCCGCAAATTCAGTCCGCGGCATTGTTTACTCTCGCGAATTGGAAGGACGCGTCCGCGCTGGACGAGCTATTCCGCGTCGCCCGGGCCGCGGCCGATCGGAAGACGCGCTATCTCGCCGTCCAGGGCATCTCCCGGCTGGCGGTCGACCAGGCGTTCGGCGACGATAAAAAACTCGTTCTCTTGAAGGATGCCCTCGCCGTCGCCGTCGAGGCCAACGAAAAGGGCTTGGCAATCGGCGCGCTCGCCGGCATCCGTACGGCGGAGGCCCTAAAAACGGCCGCGCCCTATCTGGACGACCCGGCGACCCGGGCGAAGGCCGCGCAGACGGTCGCCCGAACCGCGCAACCCGCGCCAGGTTTCCCGGGATTGTCGGATTTCGATACCGCCGTCCTCCTTAAAAAAGCGCTGCCGTTCATCGATAACGAATACGACCGGGCCGAGGCCGAGCGCTACGCGAACGGGCTGCTCCTCAAGGCCGGATTCATTCCGCTTTTCAACGATAAGAGCCTACGCGGCTGGAAAGGGCTGGTCGCCGATCCCACGAAGCGGGCGAAAATGTCGCCCGATGCCCTAAGGAACGCCCAGCGGGCGGCGGACGAGAGCATGCGCGCTCACTGGAAGGTGCGCGAAGGCATGCTCGCCTTCGACGGCAAAGGGGAGAGCCTGTGCACCGCAAAGGATTACGCCGACTTCGAGATGTTCGTGGACTGGAAGATTGAGCCCAAAGGCGACAGCGGCATCTATCTCCGCGGTTCGCCGCAGGTCCAGATCTGGGACGAGACGCAGAGCCCGGACGGCTCGGGCGGGTTGTACAACAACAAGATCAACCCGTCGAAGCCGCTCGTCCGCGCCGACCGCCCGGTGGGCGAGTGGAACACGTTTTACATCAAGATGTCCGGCGACCGGGTGACCGTCCTGCTCAACGGCGTTCCCGTCACGGACAACATCGTGATGGAGAATTATTGGGAGCGGGACAAACCCATTTATCCATCGGGGCAAATCGAGCTCCAGGCCCACA
>JBGOYP010000127.1:0-6706 GCA_041479785.1 Candidatus Aminicenantia bacterium
AGGAATTTCTTTTTCTCGCTCATATATCAATATGATATCATCGCGATATTGTCCCGTCAAGTAGATTTATTTTACGAACAAGATGGTTGACGCGCCAGTCGGAAAAGATTATTATTTTTTCATACGGCCATGATCAAACAACCGAACAGAACATTCATCTGCAGCGTCGTTTTTATCGACATTGTCGAATATTCGACGAAACGGGTCGAGGAACAGATTAAACTCAAGGGACGGTTGAACGAGTACATCGCCGAAGCCATCAAAAATGTCGCCGTCAACGACCGCCTCATCCTTGATACGGGTGACGGAGCGTCGATCGGCTTCCTCGGTGACCCGGAGGACGCCCTATTCTGTTCCCTGACTCTGCGCGACTCCATCAATGCCAACGTCGGCGGCGATGCCGCGCTCGCGGCTTTGTCGGTCCGCATCGGGATCAACCTCGGCCCGGTGAAGCTCGTCAAGGACATCAACGGCCGCCCGAACCTCATCGGCGACGGCATTAATAGCGCCCAGCGCGTCATGAGTTTCGCCGATCCCGGGCAGATCCTCGTGTCCCGGTCCTATTTCGATATCGTCGGCAATCTGTCGCAGGAATACGCCCAACTGTTTCACTATCTCGGGATGCGGGCCGATAAACACGTCCGTGAGCACGAGATCTACTCGGTCGAAAAGCCGGCGCCGGCCACCGTATCCGGGACCGAATCGCTCGAGG
This sequence comes from Candidatus Aminicenantia bacterium, assembly GCA_041479785.1. Classification (GTDB taxonomy): domain Bacteria; phylum Acidobacteriota; class Aminicenantia; order Aminicenantales; family UBA4085; genus JBGOYP01. The sequence goes on from JBGOYP010000127.1 coordinate 713, forward strand.
ACAAAGGGATTGCGATGGCGCCGGAAACCAAAGGCGCCGAGGTCAAACCGGGGGAGGCCAAACCCGCCGAACCTAAAACGGCCGACGCGAAGCCGATAGAGACGAAGCCCGGGGAGAAAAAGCCGGTCGTCCCGTCGAAGCCGGCGAAAGAGACGAAGCCCGGCCAAGCCAAAAAATCGTCGAAGATGCTCATCTATGCCGCCGGAGCGCTGGTCCTGATCGCGGTCGTGGTCGTGGCGGTGTTCGTCCTGAAACCGAGCAACGCCGGGTCTCCCGAGTCCGATGCGGCCGGGACGATCGGCGCCGTCACGACGAATCAGGAGACCGAAAAAAACCCCGAAAAACAGGAAGCCGCCGGTCAGAAAGCCGTCGTACCGTTGACCCCGGCCCAACAATACCTCCAAGACGGGATCCAGCTATTCGAAAAAAAAGAATACATGAAGGCCGAGAAGAAATTGGCCGCAGCCAAAGGGTCCGGATTGACCGATATGACGGGCATGATTAAAGTGAATAAATACTTGGCCTTCGTTTATTGCCAGACGGGAAAGACGGCCTTGGCCCAGTAAGAGTTCAAGAAGATCTTAACCTTCAACCCGAAGTTCGCCCTCAGCGCCGCAGAGGCCGCGGATCCCCTCTATGGGCCGGCTTTCCAAAAAGCCAAAGCCGCGGCCGGTATTAAGTAAGCCTCGCCGATCCGTCGGGGCGTTTCCTCTGGATGAGGACGTCCTCACAAAAGGCCCCGAGTCTTGGACTGTCCGTTCAAAAATGTTAGAATAGCCCAGCCTTCCAGACGACTCGAACGGAGAGGTGCTGGAGTGGTCGATCAGGAGCGCCTGCTAAGCGCTTGTCTCGGCTCAAACCGGGACCGCGGGTTCGAATCCCGCCCTCTCCGCACCTTAACCGAGGACACTTACCTTATATCCCCCCTTATTTATGAAAAGGGGGGAAGGGGGGATGAATGCTGTTGCTAATGAGTCTTAAAAAGTGTCCTCGGAATATAAAATTCTTAGTGGAGGACACTTACCTTATATCCCCCCTTATTTATGATAAGATTTGACTAAAGAGGTGCGTATCATGAAAATCGCCCGCCGAACGCTTGCCTTTGTTTTTGTGCCGGCCTTGATCTTTTTTATCTCGTGCGGTCCCCGGCAGCGCCCCTCGGGTCCGGCCCTGGAAACCGCGGCCGACGTCATGGCCGCGTTCCAATCTCCTCCGGCCGAATACCGGAGCGCGCCTCTCTGGGTCTGGAACGACCGGGTCACGGACGCCGAGATCGAGGGACAGCTTGCTGACTTCAAAGACCACGGCATCGGCGGCGTTTTCATCCATCCCCGGCCGGGCTTGGTCACGCCCTACCTTTCGGACGAATGGATGGCGCGATGGCGTCATGCCGTCGACGTCGCCAAGCGGCTCGGCCTCGACGTCTGGATCTATGATGAAAACAGCTATCCCTCGGGCTTCGCCGGCGGACATGTCCCGGCCGCGATGCCGGACGCCGTCCGGAGCGGGCTGCGCCTGACGACGGCGAACGCTCTTCCTCCGACGTATGACGTTCCTCCGCTCGTCGTCCTCCGCAAGACGGGGGCCGGTTTCGAGGATGTCACGGCCCGGGCCAAGGCGGACGGCCGGTCTTTGGGCCGCGGCGAATATTATATTTTCGACGTGAACCGCCAGAAGCCGAACCCGTGGTACGGCGGCTTCACGTATGTCGACCTCATGCGTCCCGGCGTCACGGAGAAGTTCCTGGACGTCACGTTGAACGCCTACAAACGCGTCATCGGCGCCGATTTCGGGGGCACGGTCCGCGGCGTCTTTCAGGACGAGGCCGAGATCAATCCGGCCGGAGGCGCGGGGATGACCGTGGTCAATTACACGCCCGGGCTTTTCGACGCTTTCCGCGCGAAATGGGGATATGACCTCACGACCCATCTCCCGTCACTCTACGACGAGGTCGGCGACTGGGAGCGCGTCCGCCACAACTTCTACGCGACGATTCTCGACCTGTTCATCGAGAACTGGGCCGTTCCGTATTATCAGTATTGCGAACGAAACCGGCTGGTTTTCACCGGACACTATTGGGAACACGAATGGCCCCGGCCGGTCGTCAATCCCGACAACATGGCCTTCGCCGCGTACGCCCATATGCCGGGCGTGGATATTCTGATGAACGACTTTCAAACGGATACCCATGCTCAGTTCGGCAACGCCCGCGGGGTCAAGGAGATCCGGAGCGCGGCAAATCAGCTCGGTCGGACGCGGACGATGTCCGAAACCTACGGCGCGGGCGGCTGGGACCTGACGTTCTTCGACCAAAAGAGGATCGCGGACTGGGAATACGCCCTGGGCGTGAATTTCATGAACCAGCACCTGTCTTACGTCACGATCGCGGGAGCCAGGAAACGCGACCATCCGCAGTCGTTCTCGTACCACGAACCCTGGTGGGCCCACTATCGGGTCCTCGCCGACTACATAGGCCGCCTGTCCGTCGCGCTCTCGTCCGGCCGGCAGGACAACCGGGTCCTCGTCCTGGAGCCGACGACGACGGCCTGGATGGCGCAGTCGCCGCGCGCCGAGACGGAGAGGATGAAATCGCTCGGGCGGGAGTTCCAGGATTTCGTGAACGCTCTCGAATCGGCGCAGGTCGAATACGACTTGGGCAGCGAGTTCATCCTGGCCCGGTTCGGCGCGGTCCGCGACGGCCGATTGACGGTCGGCGAGCGGTCCTATGACCTGGTCGTCCTTCCGCCCTCGCTCGAAAATTTGAACGGGACGACGCTTGCCTTCTTGAAGGACTATCTCGGCCAGGGAGGACGGATTCTTTCCTGGCCTTCGCCGCCCCGGTTTGTCGACGGACGGACCGATGGGCGCCCGGCGAATCTCCCGGGGCAATTCCCGGCCCAATGGCGCCGGGCGACGGCCGAAAGCGGTCCGGCTCAAATAATGACAACGATCACCCCCGCGCTCGAGTTCGAGCTCAGCAGCCCGCCCGGCGATGGTCGGGGTTTTCTCTTTCATCATCGCCGGACGCTCAAGGACGCCGAGCTGGTCTTCCTCGCGAACATCGACCCGCGGAACGCCGCCGCCGGCTCGTTCACGGCCCGGGCCGGCTCGTGCGAGCGGTGGGACGCGTTCACGGGCCACATCGAACCCTATCCCTTCACGGGCCGTGACGGACGACTCAAAATCGATTTCAAACTTCCCGCCGGCGGCAGCCTGCTTCTCTGCCTGACGCCGTCCGCCGGCGAGCCGGGATCGCCGGCGGGTCCGGGAGGCGAGGAGCTCCGGGCGCTCGAAGGAGTTACGGTCGAGAGAAAGGCGCCGAACGTTCTGACCCTCGATTATTGCGACTTGACGCTCGGCGGGACGACGGAAAAAAACCTTTATTTTTATGAAGCTCAACTCAAGACGTTCCGGCATCATGGACTCGACCGCAATCCGTGGGACAGCGCCGTTCAATACAAAACGTCGATTCTCGATAAAGACCGCTTCGCTCCGGATTCCGGATTCTCGGCGGACTTTCCTTTCAGGGTTGCCGACGGTGTTCGGACCGGGTCGATCCAAGCCGTCGTCGAACGCCCCGCCCTCTTTCGTGTCCTCATCAACGGCCGGCCGGTCGGGCCGCTGAAGGGTCAATGGTGGCTGGACCGCGCCTTTGGCGTTTTCGACATCGGCGCCGCCGTCCATAGCGGCGACAACATCCTTACGGTCCGGTCGTCGCCCTTCACCATTTTCAGTGAGCTCGAACCCGTCTATCTCCTCGGCGATTTTAACGTCGAGCCGGCCGACCCTGGATTCCGGGTCACACCGGCCTCGCCCTTGGCCCTGGGGCCGTGGACCGGCCTCGGACTTCCCTTCTATTCAAACGTCGTGGGATATGCCAAAACGTATCGCCTCGACGACGGGGCCGGACGCGGCGTCCGGTACGCCGTCGCCCTTCGGGATTGGACCGGGGCGTTGGCCGAAGTCCGGGTGAACGGGCGTCCCGCCGGCATCATCGCTTTCGCGCCGTTCCGGCTGGACGTGACCGACCTCTTGAAGCGTGGAGAGAACAAGGTCGAGGTTTTCGTCTATGGGACCTTGAAGAACACGCTGGGCCCGCACCATAACAACCCGCCTCTCGGCCGGGCCTGGCCTGGTTCGTTCCAGCAGGGCGCAAAGGGCGGCCGTCCGGCCGGCGCGGAATACAACTTTGTCGGCTACGGGCTGTTCGACGATTTCGCGCTGATGCGGACGCGGCGCGATTGACGTTTTATTCGGCGTAGGATATAACACCGCTCAAAGGAGAACGGTATTATGCGCCGGATCGGATTCGACAACGAAAAATATCTGAAGGAACAGACCGAGGCGATCCTGGAAAGGGTGCGCCGGTTCAACGACAAGCTCTACCTCGAATTCGGCGGGAAGATCATGTTCGATTATCACGCCGCCCGGGTTCTGCCCGGCTTCGACCCCAACGTCAAGATGCGCCTCCTTCAGAAACTCCGGGACAAGGCCGACATCCTGCTTTGCATCTACGCCGGCGACATCGAGCGCAAAAAGGTCCGGGCCGACTTCGGCATCACGTACGACGTGGATGCGCTCAAGCTGATCGACGACCTTGCGGACTGGGGACTCGGCGTTTGCGGCGTCATCATCACCCGGTTCGAAAACCAGCCTTCCGCGCGGGTCTTCAAGAACAAACTTGAGCGCCGCGGCCTCCGGGTCTACACCCATAGCTACACACGGGGGTACCCCACGGACGTCGACCTCATCGTGAGCGACGCCGGATATGGCGCAAATGAATACGTTCGGACCGAAAAGCCGCTCGTCGTGGTCACGGGGCCGGGACCGGGCAGCGGAAAAATGGCCACTTGCCTCTCCCAGCTCTACCACGACAACCGGCATGGCTTGAAATCCGGGTTCGCCAAATTCGAGACGTTTCCGATCTGGAACCTGCCGCTCAAACACCCCGTCAACATCGCCTATGAGGCGGCGACCGCCGACCTCCGGGATTTCAACATGGTCGACCCTTTTCATCTCGAATCCACCGGCGCCGTCGCGGTCAACTACAACCGCGACGTCGAGATCTTTCCCGTCCTCAAACGCATTCTGGAGAAAATCACGGGAGCCGAATCCCCCTATCAGTCGCCGACCGACATGGGCGTCAACCGGGCGGGGTTCGGCATCGTCGATGACGACGTCGTCCGGGAGGCGGCGCTCCAAGAGCTCGTCCGGCGCTACTTCCGATATCAGTGCGAATACGCCATGGGGTTTGTCGACCGGGAGACCGTCGAAAGGGCCGAGCTGATCATGCGCGAGATGAAGGTCGGCCCCGAATACCGGCGCGTCGTCGCCCCCGCGCGCGAAGCGGCCGAAATGGCGAAAGCCAAGGGCAAGGGGAACAGGGGCATCTTCTGCGGAGCGGCGATCGAACTCGAAGACGGGCGGATCATCACGGGCGAGAATTCGCTGCTCATGCACGCCGGGTCGAGCCTGGTCCTGAACGCGATCAAGAAGATCGCCGAAATCCCGGACAAGATCCCGCTTCTTTCGTCCTCCACGATCGACGCCATCCGCAACCTCAAGGAGAATGTCCTCGGGGCGAAGGCGACGAGCCTGGATGTCGAGGAGGTGTTGATCAGCCTTAGCCTGAACGCCGCTTCCAATCCGTCCGCCCAGATGGCCTTGGAAAAGCTCAAGGACTTGCGCGGCTGCGAAGTCCACATGACGCACATCCCCACGCCGGGCGATGAAGCAGGACTCAAACGGCTCGGGCTCAACCTGACGAGCGACCCGAATTTTTCGAGCAAAGACCTGTTCATCACTTGACTCGGGACCGCCGCCAACGAGGAGGACGCATGGCGAGTTTCTGGCGTTATTTCGGAGGGACGGTCGTCAGGCCCGCCCGCACGTTCGCGGCGCTTCAGGCGGACTCCCGGCAGGTCGCGATGGGCGTCCGGGCCGTGCTCTTTATCGGCGTTCTGTACACGATCACGGTCGCGATGCTGGCCGCGG
>JBGOYP010000128.1:0-6662 GCA_041479785.1 Candidatus Aminicenantia bacterium
AGCCGCGCCGGTATTCGAACTTGTCCACGGCCTTCATCAGGCCCATGTTGCCTTCCTGGATGAGGTCCAGGAATTGCAGGCCGCGATTGCTGTATTTCTTGGCGATCGAGACGACGAGCCGCAGGTTGGCCGCGACCAGCTCCTTCTTCGCCTGGTCGCTGATTTTCTTGCCCGTCGTGATCGAGCGAATGATCTTGCGCAGGTTCTGGGTATCGAGGCCGAGCTCTTTCTGGTAGGCCCGGAGATCTTTGCCGATGTCCTTGACCTTGACCTGAACCTCCTCGGCGTCCTTTTTCTTCCGCGTCTTGGCCAACGTGAGCTCGAGGTCTTCTTTTTTCTCCTCCAGGCCGTTGATGACGTGGAGCCGCCGGCGGAGCGCCTCGATGATCCTTTCCCGCTGCGTCGAGCGGAGGTTCAGCTCGCGAATGATGCTGCTCATCTCGACGATGATCCGGCTGCGGGACAGGACGTTTTTCCGGGTGTTGGAAATCTTGTCGAGCTTCCGGCTCAGGTCCTTGATCTTCTTGATCTTGGCCAGGATCTGCTTCTTTTTCTCCTCGAGCTTGCCCTCGGCGATGTCGTCCTCGCTGACGTCGAACATCTCCTGGATGATGAACGGGTCGACCTTGATCTTTTCCTCGAGGCCGAGGACTTCGTTCAGGACGAGGCGGGTCTTGGAGAGGGCCTTGATGATCGACTTTTCTCCCCGTTCGATTTCGCGGGCGATGGCGATTTCGCCCTCCCGCGTCAGGAGCGAGATATTGCCCATCTCGCGCAGGTAGAGCTTGACGGGGTCGGTCGTCCGTTCCAGCCCCTGGAGGCTGACGAGCTCGCTTTTGCGGCGCTTGGGAATGATCTCTTTTTGCTTGGTGTCGAGGATCTTGATCCCGTAATCGTCGATCGAACTGATGAAGTCGTCGAAGCTCGCCTCGGCGTCCAGCTCGTCCTGGAAGGTCTTGTCGATCTCCTCGAAGAGCAGATAGCCCTGCTTCCGTCCCTTGGAGATCAGCTGGGCAATATCGCCCTTGGGGAGTTTACTTTCGGAAGGCACATTCGGCTCCTGTCATACGGATTTCCGGCCCATGATATTTATCGTGATTTCGAACATTTCGTTGCTTCCTGGGCTCATTTCAGCGCCATAATCTGTTTGATGAGGTCCTGTTTCCGGGTGAGGAGGTCTCGGAGCTCGTCCTTATCGCCCTGTTTTTCGAGCCGCACGATCTCCGCCTGAAGGTTTTTTATTTCGCATTCCTTGCGCGTCTTCTGAAGGGCGAATAAACAGTCGAGCGCTTCCTCGGCGGTCGGCGGGTCTTCCTGCTCGAGCAGAGCCTGGGAAACGAGCCGGGCTAGCGAAGGGCCTGCCTCCTTCTGCAATTCGTGGAATATGAGGTCGCTGTCCTTTCTAAAACAATCGAATATTATCCTAAAAACGGGCTCGCTTTTCAAGCCCTTGACGTCGTCCTCGCGGATCTCGGCCATGACATAAGGCCGTAACTCCTTGTTTTCAATAAGGATCTGGAGGAGGCGTTTTTCCGCCGGAAGAAGACCGTCCTTGGCTTCGTCGGCAAGATTAGCCGCGACTTTTGGTCCGGACAGGCCTCGGAGGAGGTTTTCTTCGACATTCAGGAATTCGGCCGCCTGTTTGAGATATTCGCTCCGCACGATCGAGTCCGGAATGTTCTCGAGGACGGCCAGAATTCCCCGGAGGACCTTGGTTTTCACCTCCGGGACGTTCATTCGTTTGCCCGCAATCCCGACGTCGAGGATGTATTTCAGCCCCGAAACGGCGCCTTCGAGGAGCTTGGCATACGCCTCCCGGCCGTTTTTGCGCAAGAAGCCGTCGGGGTCGAGGTCGCCGGGAAGGACCAGGACGCGCGTTTCGAGCCCTTTCTCGAAGCAGAGCGGGACGGCGCGGTAGGCAGCGTTGCGCCCGGCGGCATCGCCGTCATAGTTGATAGTGACGATCGGGGCGAACCGGTGGAGGAGACCGACCTGGTGGGGCGTCAACGCTGTTCCAAGAGAGGCGACGACGTTCGTGAATCCCGAGAGATAGAGCGTGAGATAATCGGTGTAGCCCTCGACGAGAATGGCCTCGCCGCGGTCCCGGATCGCGTCTTTGCTGAAATTGAGGCCGTAGAGGAGCTGCCCCTTGGAATAAATCGGCGTGTCGGGAGAATTGAGGTATTTGGGGTCGGCCTCGAATAAGGTCCGCCCGCCGAAGCCGACGACCTTGCCGGTCATGCTGAAGATCGGAAAAATAACCCGGCCGCGGAACCTGTCGTAGAATTCGCCCGGCCGCTTGCCGGGAAGGACGAGCCCGGCCTTCTCGAGAAGTTGTCCGGAGACGCCCTTGGCCTGGAAATAGGAAATCAGGGGGTCCCAGGCGTTCAGCGCATAGCCGATTTTGAAATCCTGAACGGCCTTATCGGGGATCCCGCGTTTCTGGAGGTAATCCTGGGCCTTTTTTCCCTCCTGGGTATTGGTCAGATTCCTGCGGAAGAAGGCAAGCGCGGATTCGTCTATTTTCTGCACCTGCTCCTCGAGTTTCAGGGCCTGGGGAGAGATCTTTCGCTGCTCGGGGATAGGAATGTGATATCTCTCGGCCAGATATTTTACGGCCTCGGGGAAATTCAGGTTTTCCTTTTCCATGATGAGCGAAAAGACGTCGCCGCCGACGCCGCACCCGAAGCAGTAGTAAAGGCCTTTCTCGGCGTCGACCGTGAAGGACGGCGTTTTTTCAGTGTGGAAAGGGCAGAGGCCGACATGCTTGCGGCCCCGCTGGCGCAGGGTCGTGTACTGGGAGGCAAGCTCGAGAATATTGGCCGCTTGCCTGACTTGGTCGATGATCTCCATCTATGAGTGGCGCCCGGTTTTTTGGAAAATTTATATATATATAGGTTCCGTCCGCCTGTTTGTCAAGGCAATAGTGCGATTTAAGTAAAAAAAGCCGGACAAAATAGCAAAAAATCTAACGGTTTTAAAGGTGGTTGATAAGGCTGGCCAGATAGGCGGCTCCGAAACCGTTGTCGATGTTGACGACGCCGACCCCGCCCGGGCAGGAGTTCAGCATCGCCAGGAGGGCCGCCAGACCTTTGAAACTTGCCCCGTAGCCGACGCTCGTTGGAACCGCGATCACCGGCACGGAGGACAATCCGGCGACGACGCTCGGCAGGGCCCCTTCCATGCCCGCGACGACGATGAGGACGCGCGCCAGCATGATCTTTTCGTATTCGCCGAGCAGCCGGTGCAAACCGGCGACCCCGATATCGTAAACGCGCTCGACGTCATTTCCGAGCATATCGCATGTGACGACGGCTTCTTCCGCGACGGGGATGTCCGACGTCCCGGCGGTCAGGACCATGACCTTTCCTTTCCCGGGCGCGGTCGGCTTTTGTTTGAGGAACACGGCCTTGGCGAGCCCGTTGTATCGGGCCCGCGGCAGGCTTTTCTTCAATTTCTCGAACGTCGAGGGTTCGGCGCGCGTGACCAGCAAGTTGCACCCTTTTTTGACGATCTCCCGGGCGATTTTGAGGATCTGTTCGTCCGTCTTGCCGAGGCCGTAAATGATCTCGGGAAAGCCCTTCCGGAGCTCCCGGTGATGATCGACCTTTGCGAATTCCAGGTCTTGATAGGGGTAATCCTTGAGCGTTTTCAGGGCCTCTTCGGGCGAAAGCCGCCTGTCATAGACCCTCTTCAGAATATCTTCGAAGTGCGATGTCATGGCCGGATTTTATCATAAAACGGTCCCAACCTCATTCCCTATGGTAAAATACCTAGAGCGCCATGGTTCATCAACGGACGATCGCCCGTGACGTCACTTTCTCCGGCGTCGGGGTCCATTCCGGGCAACGAGTCCGCTTGGTCTTTCGGCCGTCGGACTCGGGCCGGATTCTCTTCCGCCGGTCGGACCTGGGAGGTGCCGAAGCGCCGGTCACGCTTGACCGGGTCGAATCCCGCAACAGCACGACGCTCGTCACCGAACGGTTCAAGGTTCGGACCGTCGAACATGCACTCGCGGCGCTTTTCGCGTTCGGCATCCAGAGCCTGGTCATCGAGCTTGACGCCGAGGAAATGCCGATCCTGGACGGCAGCGCCCGGCCGTTCGTCGAAGCTCTCGAGAACGCGGGGACGCGGGACCTCGACCATGCCGCGATTCCGCTCAGGATCATGGCGCCGATTGTCGTTCGGGACGGCGATGCTTCGGTCGTTGCCGAGCCCGTGGAGGGGGCCTGCGGCGTGTGGCTGTCCTACGCGATCGAATATTCCCACCCGGCCATTCGAACGCAAAGCCTCGGGCTGATGTTGAACCCCGAGACTTTCGCTCGCGAGATCGCCCCGGCCCGGACGTTCGGGTTCCTTTCGGACGTCGAGTCCCTTCGTCGCCAGGGCCTGGCCCGCGGTGCTTCGACCGAGAATACGGTCATCCTCGACGAAGTCCGCGTCGTGAACCCGCCGCTGCGTTTTCCCGACGAATTCGTCCGGCACAAGCTTCTCGACCTGGCCGGCGACCTGGCCCTGATCGGCCGGCCGCTGTCCGGCCGGTTTACGGCCTCTAGAGCCGGGCACCGGCTCCATCTGAAACTCGTCCAAGCCCTGGCGGCGCGCTCCGAGGATTCCGACCGGAGAGGCATGCCTTGAGAATCTCCTCCATATTTAGTAAAATGAATTAGATATCAATTTTTGGAGTCACCTAGTGAAAGACGAACGGACAAAGAAAGACGAATACCAAAAGGCGCTGACGGCCTACGGAGAGGCCATGAAGGACATCCGCAAAGAACGGTTCGATAAAGCCCTCGACGCGCTTCGCGCCTTCCTCGACAAACACGCCGCGGAGCGTGAATTGGTGGACCGGGCCAAGATGTACATCCTGATTTGCGAGGAGCGCCTCAAGTCGGACAAGCCCGGCGTTTCGCTGAAAACGGCCGACGACTATTACCATTACGGAGTCTATAAAACAAACGCGGGCGATTTCGAGGAAGCGCACAAGCTCCTCGAGAAGGCCCAGAAGATGAGCCCGGAGGACGGAAAGATCTCCTATGCCCTGGCCGACCTGTTTTTCCTGAAGGGCCAGCCGGACGAATGCCTCGAACACCTCAAACGCTCCATCCAGCTGGACACGTCGTTCCGCATCCTCGCCCAGAATGAGCCCGATTTCGAGCCGCTTTGGGAAGACAAAAAGTTCAAGCTCATCACCCGCATCGTCTGATATGAAGACGCCCGTCTCAGCTCTCGTCTTGGCGGCGGGCCAAGGCAGCCGGTTCCGGTCTTCGTCCAACAAGGTTCTCCATCCGGTCCTTGGGACCTCGATCCTCAGTCTCGTGTTGGACGCGGTCCGCGGCGCGAGGCCCGAGAAGACGTATGTCGTCGTCGGACATCAAAAAGAGGCCGTGATGGCCGAGGCGGCGTCGCGCGGCATAGAATTCGTTCTCCAGAAAGAACCGAACGGGACGGGCGGCGCCGTGCTCGCCGCGAAGAACGTCCTGGCGCGGCGGGTCGGCGACGTTGTGATCGTCCCGGCGGACATACCGCTTATCCGGACGGCCGACCTCAAAGCCTTGCTCTCGTACCATCGAAAGAAAGGAAACGCGGCTTCCGTTCTCAGCGCGGTCGTCGAAGATCCGTCCGGTTTCGGCCGGGTCGTTCGGCTTCCGGAGAGCGGCCGCATCCATATCGTCGAAGAGCCCGACGCGAGCCGCTGCGTTCGGGATATCCTGGAAGTCAACACCTCTGTCTATGTCTTCAAGATCAAGGCTTTGCTCAGCGCCCTTCCAAGCATCTCAGCCAAGAACAAAAAAGGCGAAGTCTATCTCACCGACGCCGTCGGGATTCTCTCGGACTTTGGAAAGAAGGTTGGCGTTCTGAAAATGTCCTATCCCGAAGATGCCGTTCAGGTCAATACCCGGTTCGACCTGAGCGTTGCGGCGCACGCGCTACGCTTGCGGAAGGTCCTCGCCCTGGGCGAGAGCGGCGTATCCGTGCTCGACCCTCTTTCGACCTGGATCGACCTGGACGTCAAAATCGGTCGCGATACGGTCGTCTATCCCGGGGTTGTTCTCGAGCGTGGGACGACGGTCGGGAGTGACTGCCGGATTTATCCCGGCGCGCATCTCGTCTCGACCCGGGTCGGAAACGGCGTCCGCATCCTGAGCGCCACGGTCGCCGAGGACGCCATCATCGAGGACGGCGTTTCGGTCGGCCCGTTCGCCCGTCTTCGCTCCGGGACCGTTCTTCGTGCCGGGTCGCACGTCGGCAATTTTGTCGAAATGAAAAATACGGATTTCGGCCGGAAGTCTAAGGCCGGCCATCTCTCCTACCTCGGCAACAGCGAGGTCGGCGAGGGCGTCAACATCGGCGCCGGCACGATCACGTGCAACTTCGACGGCGTCCGGAAGAGCCGGACGGTAATCGAAGACGGAGCGTTCATCGGGTCCGGAACCGAACTCATCGCTCCCGTGAAGGTCGGCCGGGGCGCCTACGTCGCGGCCGGTTCGGTTATTACCAAAGACGTTTCGCCGGACGCGCTGGCCGTCTCCCGGGTCCGTCAGGTCGAGAAGAAAGACTGGGCGCGACGTAAGCGGGAAACGCAGGACCGGAAACGCCGCCCGAACAGGTGAAGGGGTCCCATGTGCGGTATCATCGGCTACATCGGGCCGAAAAGCGTC
>JBGOYP010000129.1:0-6654 GCA_041479785.1 Candidatus Aminicenantia bacterium
AACGCGGCCGACTTCGCGAACCTCGTCAACGGCATCCCGCCGATCACGACTCAAAGCGCCAAAACGACGGTCATGGTGCCCGACGGCGGGACAACGGTCATCGGCGGCATCTACCGGGTCGAGGACTCGATCACGAAGGAGCGCGTCCCGTTCCTGTACCAGATCCCGATCCTGGGAAAACTGTTCCAGTCCTTCAGCCGCACCAAGCAGAACCGGGAGCTTTTGATCTTTATCACGCCGAGGATCATGCAATAAGAGGAGTGCGACCATGAGACACATCCGCCCCAAAACTTTCGTTACGGCCTCGGCCCTCGGCTTGCTCGTCCTCGCCTTCGTCGCCTGTAATCCGGTGGAGAACCAGACGAAATCGGCCAGCCTGCTGGTCGTGGAAAATCTGCTGGGAAGCGACCTGGGCGGCAATGAGGTGAACTTCCTCCAGTCCGACGTCATCATCCAGAACGCGGACACGGGCGCCGTATCCTGGCGGGGCGACGCCGCCAAAGTCACGCTGTCGGCCTCGACCCTCGACCCCGACCCGAAGCTCGGCGTCTCCTCCTACGAAGACGTTCAGGTCACGCGCTACGTCGTCAGTTACATCCGGCCGGACGGCAAGAATGTCCAGGGCAAGGACGTCCCGTACTCGTTCGAGGGCAACCTCTCGATCCTGGTCCGGATCGGTCAAGCCTCGAGCGCGTCGTTCATTGTCGTCCGGGAAGTCGCCAAACAGGAGCCGCCGCTCGTCAACCTTCAGAACGCCGACCGGGGCGACGTCCTCAACATGACCATCCGGATCGACTTCTACGGTCACGACATGGCCAGCCGGGCCGTCCAAGCGACCGGATACCTGCCCGTCTTTTTCGCGAACTACGGCAATTGATGAGGGACGACCATGACTAAACGACAAGAGCTCATCATCGCGGTCCTCGGCCTGGGTCTGATGCTGTTTGTGAGCTGCGAACGCAGCGCCGTCCGGGAACCGTCACCGGTCGGACCCTCGACGATCGCCCTGACATTCGACCTCTCGGCCAACCCGAATGTGATCTTCGCGGGGACGCGCCGGGCCACATCCGAAATCCGCGCCGTCGTCAAGGACGGCGGAGCACCGGTCAAAAATGCCGTCGTCTATTTCACGATCATGAGCGGCTCGGCCCTGTTCTACGATAATTCCCTACGTGTCATCGCGTATTCGAACGAGAACGGCGTGGCGACGGTCACCCTCCTCGGACCGCTGAAGGCCGAGATCACGGTCGACCAGGACATCCTCCTAGAAGCCCAGCTCGATACGTCCACCCCCAATACGATCCAGAAAGATATCCTGATCCGCGTCCTCCGGGCGCCCGATTAATCGTAGCGGACCAGTCTCGTTTTCCCCCGGACGGAATCCAACCCGTCGGCTAAACACCTATCCAACGCCTCACTCCGCCCGGCCCTCAGAATCACCTCGACGCCCTTCTCTCCCCTCGGCCATGACGGCGACGCCACGGCCGGGCCGAGGACCTCGACCTCGGGATCGGCGGCCCGCACCCGGCGGATGAACTCGCGGGTTTTTGTCGCCAGCGAGCGGCCCTCGCGACCGTAGAGCGTGACTACGGCCATGGCCGAGAACGGCGGGTAGTCCATCAGCCGACGGAGCTTGAGCTCCTCGTCATAAAAAAGGGCATATTCGCCGCGCGACGCGGCGAGGATCGCGTGATGCTCCGGGAACGAGGTCTGGATGACGGTCCGGCCCCCCGCGTCCGCGGCAGCCGTAAATCCCATCATCCGGCGAACCGTGGAAAGGGTCCTCTGCCCGGCCTGGATGTCGGCCAACGACAGCAGGGCTTCCGGGTTCAGGACTCCGACGAATCCGGCCGGCGGGAGGTCGGACCGATGAGCCAGGAGCTGAGTTCCGGCGAGGATGTCGATGTTGCCCTCCGCGAACCGGCGCACGAGCCGGTCGCGCGCCGTTTTCGTCCTGATCCGGTCGCCGTCGAACATCGCGACGCGGGCGCCCGGGAACAAACGTCTCAGTTCCTCGTCCAAAGCTTCGATGCCCGCCCCTCGCGGCTCGAGGACCCGGTTTCCGCAGGAACGACAAGTCTTCTGGACGGGCCGCGAGACATGGCCGTAGCGGCAGATCAGGCGGGCGTCTTTTTTATGATACGTCAGAGGGACTCGACACCGGTCGCATCTCGGGATGGCGCCGCACTTCGGGCAGAAAAGGAATGAGGCGTAGCCGCGGCGGTTGAGAAAAATGAGGGCCGGCCGCCGTTCGTCCAAGGCTCCACGCAAGGCCTCGTCCAGGCCTCTCGCGATGAGGCCGGGCTCGTTCCGGTCATCGATGACGGCGGCCGTCATCGCGTCCGCCGCGGCGGGAAGCCTGACCAGTGTGCCCTCGGCGCGGGCGCGATAGAACGCTTCGACGGAGGGGACGGCCGAACCGGAAATGAGAAGTGCGTTCCGCTGGACCGCTAAAAGACGGGCCGCGTATCGCGCATCGTAAGCCGGGCTCTCGGATTGATGAAAAGCATCGTCATCCTCGTCATCGACGATGACCGCGCCGACCGCATCCAAGGGCGAAAAAACCGCGGAGCGGGGGCCGATGATAATGCGCGCCGCCCCTTCCCGGACCCTCCTCCATTCGGACTCGCGCTCCCCGTCGGGCTGCTGGCCGTGGAAAAACGCGACGGCCGTGCCGAGCCGTTTCCTGACCATATCCTTTAGGGGGACCGAAAGGGACAGCTCCGGGACGAGGACAAGGACGTTGCCCGGGCGTCCGAGCGTCCGTCGAATGACGGACGTGTAGGCCGCCCATCGTCGGACACGGCCGCCGAAGACGTAGAACGACGCGAACCTGCTCCGGTCGACAGCCGCGAAGAGCGGCGCGATCGCCCGTTCTACGCCGGGGTCGGAGGAAAAATCGAGCTCCAACTGGGCCGACCCGGGCTTATCGACGACGGGCTTGGAACGGGTCCGCGACGACGTTTTCTCCTCAAGCGTGATCAGACCCTTCTCCTCCATCCTCCTGATGACGGATGAAACGTTCCTCGCGCCTGAGGCCCGTTTGAGGTGAAGAACGGTGTAGGCTTTATCTCTTAAAACGAGCCCGACCTTTTTCTCCTCGGCCGTCAAGCGGCCGTCGCGAAGGGCAAGCGCTCCGGCCTCGGTCATCCGGGCTTTGGTCGCCGACCGGATTTCGAGCGAGGGCGGAAGCATGGCCTGGAGTAACTCTCCGGGCGAAGACTGGAAATGGCCGCTCAAGGCCTCGGCGAACGCGATATCTTCGGCCGTGACGACCGGGTTCCCGTCGAGAAGGGCTTCGATCTCTTTAAGCGGTCTCAGGTCCTCCGGTCCGCCGTCGTGGACCTGGACAATAAACCCGGAAAGGGATTTCCGGCCGAGCGGAGCCCGAGCGCGGACCCCGGGTAGAACCGCGGCGCGAAACGTCTCGGGGACGGAATACCGGAAACGGCGAACCAGCGGCAGGGGGAAGACGATATCCGCCGTAAGGCTCATTTTTTGCTTCGGCCGAGTCGGGCCATGACTTTCTGCATGTCGTCCCAAACCATCTGCTTGATCGCTCTATTCCCCTCGTTGCGAATGAGATACGAAGGATGGAACGTCGGCATGACCGGAATGCCGTTCCAATCGGAGAACGTTCCGCGAAGCTGAGTCATGCTTCCGAGGGAATTGGGAACGAAAAAGTCGGTCGCCGCCTTGCCGAGGGCGACGATGACCCGCGGCCGGATGGCCCCGATCTGGGCGACGAGATAAGGCGTGCACGCCGCGACTTCGTCTTTATGCGGGACGCGATTTTCGGGCGGCCGGCATTTGACGATGTTGGTGATGAAGACATCGGCCCGGTCGAAGGTCATGGCGGCGATGATCTTCGTCAGCATTTGGCCGGCCCGGCCGACGAACGGCCGCCCCTGGACGTCTTCATCGTGTCCGGGTCCTTCACCGACAAACATCAGCTCCGCCGCGAGATTCCCTTCGCCCGGGACGGCGCGTGTCCGGCCCGCGGCGAGCGGGCATTTGCGGCAAACGAGGATTTCCCTTTGGAGCGCGTCATACTCCGCCGTCGCGTCCGGCCGCGGGCCCACGGCCGGCGTGGCCGGGGACCCCTGCGGTTTCGGCCGCGGCCGGAGTTCGCTCGTGAACATCATTTCCGCGCCTATCTCGCGAAAAAATTTCAGGCGCTCGACGAGGTCGGCGTGGGATTTATCGGCGCCGTCGTCCACGGGAAACCTCGATCGCGTCCCAGATGACGCGGCTCAGCTCGCGCTTGCCCATCTTCGGCGTTTCGACCGCCCGGCCGTCAGCGCCGATGAGAAGCGCCTGGTTGTCGTCGGCGTCGAAGCCGATCCCCGGCTTCGAAACGTCGTTGGCCACGACGAGGTCCACATGTTTCGAAACCCTCTTCGCTTCGGCGTTTTTGCGAAGGTTTTCGGTTTCGGCGGCGAACCCGACCAGGAAAGGCCGGGGCTTTTTCGCGCCGAGAGCTTTCAAAATGTCCGGCGTCGGGGCGAGCGCCACGGTGCGGGGCATCCGCTGTTTCTTGATTTTCCGGCCGGCCGGGGCGGCGAATGTCACGTCGGCGACGGCCGCGGCCATGATGACGATGTCGGCCCCGGAGGCGCGCGTCAGGACCGCTTTTTCCATTTCGGCCGCGGTCTCGACCCGGACGACCTCGGCCCGCGCCGGAGGTGGAATGTGGACCGGGCCGGCGACGAGAATGACCCGGGCGCCTCGGGCGGCCGCTTCCCGGGCCATTTCAAACCCCATCTTCCCCGACGAACGGTTGGAAAGAAAACGGACGGGGTCGAGTGGCTCGCGCGTCGGGCCGGCCGTGACCAGGACGGTCGTCCCTTTGAGGCTCGCGGTCCGGCCGAGGAGCTCGAGGCCGCGGCGAACGATCTCACCCGGGTCGGCGAGTCGTCCCCATCCTTCGTCGCCGCAGGCCAGGTGCCCGCGGCCGGGCTCGACGAACTCGACGCCCTTGGCACGCAGCCGGTCGATGTTCTCCCGCGTTTGCGGATGGAGAAACATGGCCTCGTTCATGGCCGGCGCAACGAGCACCGGCACGTCGACCGCGAGAAAGAACGTGGACAGGAAGTCGTCGGCGACGCCGGTGGCGAACTTGCCGATGATGTTGGCCGTCGCCGGAGCGACCACCAGGAGGCCGACCTCTTTGGCCAGGGCGATGTGGGCGACCGACCAGGGATGGTCGGCGTCGAACATTTCGACGATCGCGCGGCGTCCCGAAAGCGAGCTGAACAGCAGCGGGGAGACGAGCCGGGCCGCGTTCGGCGTCAGGATCACCTGGACGTCGTGGCCGGCCTTCTGGAATCCGCGCAGGACGTCGCACGCTTTGTACAGACTGATGGAGGACGTCACGCCGAGGGCGACCTTGGCCATTATGCGTAACTCCGCAGGATGGTCTTGATTCGTGATTTTCTGGCTTGGACCCGGCACCGCGTGCTGAGAATGATCGACTCGAGTTCGAGGACGGCCCTGTCGAGCTTTTCGTTGATGACGACATAATCGAACAGGCCGACCCGGCGGATTTCGGACTTCGCATTCTTGAGGCGGCGCTCGACGATCTTGGGCCGGTCCTCGCCTCTTTCCTTGAGCCGACGTTTGAGCTCGTTGTAGACGGGCGGCATGATGAAGACGAAAACCGCGGGCAGCCGCTGCTCGCGGACATGGCGCGCCCCCTGGACATCGAGATCCAGAATCAGGTCGGAAGCCCGGCCCTTCCGCGTGATCTCGGCCTTGGAGGTGCCGTAGTTATAGCCGTGGACGACCGCCCACTCGACGAACTGTCCGCGGGCGACCATCCGGTCGAACTCCGACGGCGAGACGAAGTGGTAATCCCGGCCGTTCTGCTCGGACGGACGCGGCGGGCGCGTCGTATGAGAAACCGAGAATCGAACGTTCCGCAGGTCGCGCATGACGTGATGGATGATCGTCGATTTCCCGCATCCCGAAGGCCCGGTGACGACGAAAAGCACGGAGGTACCTCCTTCACTCGATATTTTGAACCTGTTGGCGGATGATTTCCACTTCGTTCTTGATCCGCAGCCCTTCCCGGGTCATGCCGATGTCCTGCGATTTGGCGTTCAGGGTATTCGCTTCCCGGGTCAGCTCCTGGGCGAGAAAATCGAGCATTTTCCCCACCGGTTCCTCTTTCGGCGAGGCCAGGAGTTCGACCGCAGCCGCGAGATGGCTGCGCAGGCGTTGAATCTCTTCGGAGACATCGTAGCGCTGGCTCAGGTAGGATACTTCCTCGGACAGCCGCTCCTCGGAAATCGTGCCGTTCCCGTTCGCATCCTTCAGTTTCCGGCGCAGTTTTTTCTGGACGGCGCCGGGGTGTCGCCGGACGAGCCGTTCGACGAGAGATACGGCCTGCCGGATATTCCGAAGATGGGTTCGGATCTCGGCCACGGTCTTGCGCCCTTCGGCCCGCCGCGAGCGGATCAAGCCGTCCAGGGTCCGACGAAAGCAGGATTCGAGAAACTTCACCTCGGCCGGGGAATAATCCCGGCGCCGCAGGTCGACCAGCTGAGGGATCCGGAACAGGTTCTCCAGGGAAAACGTCACGGTCCGCTTGAGGCGGGCCGACATCCGGTCGAGCGTCTGCAGGATTTTTTCGAGCAGACCCTCGTTGACCCG
>JBGOYP010000130.1:0-6623 GCA_041479785.1 Candidatus Aminicenantia bacterium
CGGAGGCGCTTTCGACGGCCTGTTTGTAGGAAAAGAATCCCAGGCCCACGGAGAGGGTGGGGACGACGATTTTCGCCCGGTATTGATACATGAGAAAGAGTTCAAAGCCGCTGATGTCGAGCTTCGCAATTTCGTCGAAAAGCCCGATTTTCCCGGTCTTCGAATAACCGAATTCGTAGCCTCCGCCCACGGTCAAGCCTTTAAATATTTCAAGGTCGAGATAGGGAAAATAAATAAATCCTCCGCCATAGACTCTTTTTATTTCGGCATCATTTATGGTTCTCAGCCCGGCGAAAAAGCCTCCCTCGATTTTCACGTTCGCCAGGATCGTAGCGTTTGCAGAAAGGACCAGAAAGAGCATGACGACAAAATATTTGCGCGTCTTACGCCTCCTCCCGGCTAAAATCGACACGGCGGCTCAACATCCGAACCGAACCGCCCTCGAGAATTGACTCTAGCGCCGGCGGGTTTTGATGTCAAGGACATCTTAACCTGAAAGACATAGGTTATACGTTGAGCCTTCTCCCATAATCTAAGGTCCGAAAAGAGAAGGACCTGCTTAAGGAGATTCTTTTTCCAATGTTTCCTTTACGTTAGATGCGAAGATACATTCACAATCTATGTACGCAAAAGCCCGGCCAAACGTTGACACCGGGATGATAATTTTTTTTGGCGACGTAGTGCGGGCTTAATGCCTTGCCGATATACCGCGCTATTTTTGAAACTGATAGCGTTGAGGAGCGTTCCATGACAAAGACATGCTGCGCATGGTTCGGCGACACGCCCGCGTAGATCACTCGGCGGAGCAAGCCGGCAAAAACCGGGATTGACAGCCGTCGGATGAAAATGCTATCAATAGTAGCAAGAAATACAAGAGGTGTGATATGTCCAAGAAGCAGATTCTCATTCGGGATGTGCCGGAATCGTTGTATGAATGGATTGAGAGCGAACGCCATGCAAAACGTGTGTCGCAAAAAGAGTTCCTGTTGAAGGTGCTCGGGAATGCCGCCGCGCATTCGCGGGCGGACACGAAAACGGCGGCTTCGTCCGCTTTCAGCAAGATGACGTTGGTTTACTGGAAAAGTAAGAAATTCTGGTTGGGCAAACTGCTCGAACATCCCGAAATCATGACCCAGGGTCGCACACAAGAGGAGCTGGAGGAGAACATCCGCGAAGCGTTCATGCTGATGGCGCTTGACGAGGTGCCGGAACAATACCAAATCCGCGAAGTGGTCATTGCATGAAACGATGCGATCTGCTTCGTAGGCTTCAGAAGGAGGGTTGCGTCCTTTTTCGATCCGGCGGCCATCACGACATCTACGTGAATCAAAGGACAGGCAAGAAGCAACCGGTGCCCCGCCACAGTGAGATTGATGAGCAACTCGCCAAGCACATTCTGCGCTTCCTGGGGTTGGAGTAATGGTGGACATGTTTCTTCTCCACAGGCAATATGTCGGATGCCGCGAGCGAAGTCATTCGGTTGGTCAAGCGCGTGTATTAAGAGGATTTGGCTTATATCAAAGGCGACAGGTTCCTGACTGAGTATGAGGCCCGTTTCGAGCGGGAGTACGGTTTCCTCCGGCCGATCGTCAAAGAGGTGACCGCAGGTCATCACGAGGCCCGAAGGGCCGTGGTGATCCGACCCAACGGGTCGTCCTGAGCGAAGCGAAAGATCTCAACCGGGCGGAGGCGATGCCGTACTTGGCGACGAGGGCCTGGACGACAGCCGCGGCCCGGGCCTCAGACAGCTTCATGTTGGTTTCGAGAGCCCCGTCATTATCGGTATGTCCGACCACGTTCAGCTTGAGCGCGGCGTCGTTCTTCAGCAGCTTCGCGATCTCGGCCAGGGCGGGCTCGGATTCGGGCACGCGTCTGAACGTTTAAGCCTTTCGGCATTTGTTCAGCCGGGCGACATAGGGCCCGTAATCAACGGCGGCGCGCAATTTTATGTCTTTGTAAACCTCAAGATATCCCCCGGCCGCGTGGCGCTTCTCGCGATGGATCGCCATGGTCTTCGCCATGATCTCGCCCTGGGAGACGAAGGCCTCCAGCGCTTTCCTGACCGCCGCTTCATGCCTTTCCCCGGCCAGGATGCCTTTTTCGGCGCGGACCCCGTTGTTCCGGCCCGGTGAGGGCTCGAAGTCCGCCCAGACCGAGTAGGCCAAGTAGCTTTGAATGGGAAACGGCCGGCCGAGGTCGGCCAGGATGGGATCGCCCGCTTGGGGGGATGTATAGATGCCCAGATCGTATGCGGCCGTATGGTCCCGATGTTCGAAATGCCCGCTGCTGAATACGATCCGTGAAATTCGCCGCTTTCTGAGGATCGCGACGAGCCGGTCGAACAGGCACGCCTCTCCCCTCCCCGTCCGGTCGACGCCAGCCATCAGGGCAAAGTCGGGGACGTCAAAAAAAAGGAGGCTGGCCTTTTCGACGCCGATTTCCCCGTAAGCCCGGGCCGCTTCCTTTTTCCGCGTCGCCACGATCGTCCTTTTTGCCTCGGGGGTCGAATAGCCGGCGTCGCCACGGCAAAAAATAAGGAGAACGGGATGGCCGCCGTTCTCGACGACGGCCTGGATGAGGTACCCGGCTCCGAGCGCCGCGTCATCATCGTGCGGCGAATAGAAAGCGACGTTTTCGCCCCGCGCCCAATCCGGAAAGATCAGGTCGATCCGCGGGCTGCGCCGGAGCGAGGCAAAATCAATGAATTCCATCAGAATACCCGCAGCGGACTCTTGAGTTTCCGGGCCAGCTTTTCGAGCGTCTCGACCGTCTTGTCGTCCCAGGGGAGCAGGACATAGGCGTTTTTCTCGTAGAAGAAACTCCCTTGGGGCAGGAAGGTCAGGTGATTGCTCGTCATGTAGTCGGCCCAGGTATAGAGATAGGGCCGGACCCAATAGACATATTCGCCGTCCGAGGGCGCGTAGAAATACGTTCCGGCTTTATGGCTGAAGTCGCCCGAAGCGTCATAGACAAATGCTCCGTCGCGCTCGGCGAACGACTGAGGAGGGTTCCAGTCAAAGGAATGGTCCCAGGCGATCCCGGGGATGAAGACGTCCGGGTTCCAATGGATGACGCCGGCCTTTTCGTTGTGGAGTTTGATCCCCTCTTTCAGGTATTCGATGGTGTTGATCTGGCCGCTCTTCGGGCTTAATCCGAGAGCGAGGCGGGAGGACTTGACCGTCTTGCCCAGGCCTTCGCCGCTGACCTCGAAACCCTTCTCTTCCGATGCCCGTCCTCCGCCTTTCAGGGCTAGAAGGACCTTTTTCTGATAGGGCTCGGCGTCGATCTGGAGAGCGATTTTATAGGTGAGGGTCACGGGATGGGTCTTGGCCTGGCTCTCGGGCGGCACGGATTCCTTCACCTCGAGGAGTTGATATGGAACAGACGCGCCGCCGTCGAAAAAGAAAAAGTCGCTCTTCTCGATCTCGTTTTTGGGCGCCGTGAGCGTCAGAACGATGGTCTCGCCTTGCCGCGCGAGCCCAGCCTCCTCCGCGATCTTGAACGCGCGGAAAAATCCTTCCCCGGCGGGGCTCGCGACGCCTCCCCGATCGGGCGCCGTCCCGACCCATTCTATGACCGGTTCTTTCGGGGAGTTCCCGGTTTGATAGAGAACGGAGACCTTATAGGGCTTCTTGGCCTGCCATGCGTAGCGGATGAGGATCTCGTAGAGACCGGGCGCCAGCGCTTTGGTCAGGTCCGCCGGCTTCCCCTCTTTCATGACCAAAAGGTGTTCCGCCTTCGCCCCGTTGAGCGTCAAGCTCTTAAAGACCATGGCCGTGTCCTCGACCCCGAATTTGCCGCTGATCGAGTAAAAGGGCGAATCGAACGTCGGCGCGTCGAACTCGAGGGTCGCGGGGGCGGCGAAGTGCGATACCGCGGGATTGGCGTAGAAGGACATGAGGATTAAAAGACCTAACACCGTGTTCGCTATCATGCGCCTGCTCCTCTCATAGAGGCCGGTGATATTTGTGGACCTTGCTCGCCGGAATATCGCTGAGGTCATGTCCGACGAGATCCTGGACATTCATGGGCATCCTGTTGTAGACCCCGATCCGGCGGCCTTTTTTCCAGAACGCGTCCTCGATGACCGCGTACTCGATGGGAAAGACGAGGCGCTTCTCCTCGTCGAACCCCATTAAGGCCGCGTCGATCATCAGCGCGACGTTCGTCCCCAGCGGTTCGCCCGAATAGGGCGTCACGGCGCCGAAGCCTTCCTGGCATTCCGAGCACCCCGTGTTGTGGATGAAGGTGTACGGCTCGCACGGAGTGCGGAGACGGCCGCGCTTGTCCTTGAGCTTCGTCCCCTCGAGATATTTTTTGCCCTGCTCGTCGATGAAGTTCGACGGCCGTCCCCGGCCGGCGGCCGTGGCCGCGGCCCTCATCCCCGTGTGATAGAGGCCTTCGAGCGAGGCCATGAATTCCTCTTCGGGGAACGTCCACGGCGTCCCGACCTTGACCGTCCGGCGCATGATGCCGTGGTAACCGTTGAAGGCCGGGCTGAGGCCGAGCGAAACGAACTCGCCTTTTCTGATGACACGGTTCGTCGCGGGTCCGAGTACGGTTCGGCCGCGCGGGCCCGAACTCACGATCGTCGGGAATCCGGTCCGCTTCGCCCCTAGCCTTTTCATGATGTAATCGCCGGCGGCGGCTACCTCGAGCTCCCGGATCCCCGGCTCGAGAACGGAGAGCATGCCCAGGAAAGCGGCGTCGGCGATGGCGTTCGCCCGGCCGATGAGATTGAGCTCGGCCGGGGACTTCTCGTATTTGATCCTCCGCAGAAGCTCGGTGTCGAAAACGACGTTGTCGGCCCCGAAGCGTCCCTGGAACATGAGGGTGTGGTCGTGGGGGATGAACTGGCCGCTGGAGAGGATCGCGATCTTGACCGGGCGGCCGGCCCGGCCTGGGACAAGGCCGCCGGCGAGGTCTTCCAGACTTCCGAACTTCGCGAAGCGGTAATCCTCATCCGAGATCTGGAATTCCCGGAGGAGGGCGACCCCGGCGCCCGAGGCCTTGACGCATTCCTCGATCACGTGCCCGCCTTCGGATCCGGCCGTGACCACGGGCTTCCCCTTGACCGGGACTATGACTCCGTAGCGTTCGATGATCGGGTCGAAGACGCCGGCCAGCCAGGCCGCGTCCGACCGTCGAGCTCGCTGCCGCAGGCGTAGGCGAGATCGTATCCCTTGGCGGCCATGGCCTTTTGGACCTTGGCCCAGCGGCTTTCGTATTCCTCTCTCCTGATCTCCAGGCTGCTGTCGATCCGGGGGGCGTGCGTTTCGATGATCTTTTCGATGGTGGCGGTCTTCATTTTTTCTTCGGACCTCCGATCGCTCCTTTGACGCCTTCCTCAAAGGGCTCCGTCAGGATGGGCACGATCCAGCCGTCCGGGCTTTCGGCGAACGTCTCGATGTCGTCCATGATGCCCAGCGGGTATTTTAACATGTTGTAGGTCCGGTCGAGCATGTCAGCGAATCCCCTGTCCTTTTTAAAGCCGAAGGGGAGCCAGGCGTTCTTGTCATAGTAGAGACTGCCCGCTTTGACCGGAAGCAGACGCGTCTGGTTGTTCGAGCCGAAGGAATAAACGAATCCCCGGGACATGTAATACCAGGGGCCGTGCTGGATGTAAATGTAGGGTTGCTGCTGCGACGCTTCGCCGCCGTGCCTGTTGGGCAGAGCCATGTCCAGAAAGAGGCTGGCTAAGCCGATCCCCTTGGCCTCGCTGTAAAACGCGACCCAGGGCGTATCGGGCCGCAACACCGCGGCATGCTTGGGATGCATCCGCGACGAGGCGAAGTCCAATGTTTGGAGCCTGCCGTCTACGGTCTTGAAGGCCGCTTTATCGAACACGGCCTTGTTGAAGACGATCTCCGCGTTGCGCAGGGATTCGACGAAGATATCGTTCTGGATCTCCATCAGGGATTCCGAGAGGATGAACGGCGTCCCGGCATAAAAATAATAGGTGATGCTGACTTGGATGCCCTTGGGCAACGGCAAGGGCGCCTCGCGCCTGAGAGAATAAAAGACCGGCCCGGCGTCCTCCGAAAAAGCCGGATTTTCCCAATCCGAACAATGATACCAGGCATGGGGCGGCGCGTAGACGTCCGGATTCCAGTGGACAGAACCGTTCGTCTCGAGCTTGTGCTCGAGCTTCGTCCTCGTCGACTTTTCATAAACTTCATAGATCGTTCCGCTTTTGGGGTGGAGGACGACTTTGTAAAAATCGTTCTCGATCGTTTTTGCCAGACCCCGGCCGGTGACCCTGAGGTCCGATTTGACAGCCGCTTTCTTGGCCCCCGGATTATTGTAAAAAACGAGATAAGTGGCCTTTTCGCGGGGCTTCAGGTTCGCCAAAAAGGCCAGGCTGAACGACGTCGTCGGGTGGTAGCGGGGGCTCGTCTTTCCCGTTTTCTCGTCCTTATCGACTAGAGCGGTGATCTTCGGGTCGTTCCAGGTCCGGACATCATAGACTTGATGGAGGATCTCCGAGTAGATGACATCGTCCCCTTTTTTTTCGGCCTTGACGAGGCGGATCTCATCCGGAGACCGAAGATACGAGCTGAGGACGCCGACGGTGGCGTGGACGGGATAGCCCGTCCGCGGAAAGCCGTTGTCCTCGGAAAGAA
>JBGOYP010000131.1:0-6619 GCA_041479785.1 Candidatus Aminicenantia bacterium
ACCGGGATGTCGTCGAGGCCGTGAAAGCCAAGGCCGAAACCGGCGAGCTCCGGAATTGGGTCGCGGGCAAATACGAATCTTACGGCAAGGTCGATATCCTGATGTACAAGGAGCGGAACGTCTCCGAGCTCGTTCCCGGCACGAGCGTGCGGGCTAGGATCCCCGCTCATATGCTCGCCGCGCCCGAGCTCGTCCGCGGCGTGGAGTTCATAGCCAAACCGGTCGGGACGGTCGAAGCCCGGGTTCCCCGCGGCTACCTCATTCCAGCCGAATTCGATTATATCGCCGAGAAGCTGCGAACGCACGGCGTCCGGGTCGAAACGCTGGCCAAACCGATCCGGGCGAGCGGCGAGGAATTCGTCATCGACAAAATAGGCCAGGGCCGCGGCGGCGGTTATTATATGACCAAGCTCGAGGGCGGATTTGCGCCGTCGCCTGTCCGGGAATTCCCGGCGGGGACGTTCCGGGTGGACATGGCCCAGCCCGAGGCCAACGTGGCCTTCTATTGTCTCGAGCCCCAAGCCGCCGACGGGTTCGTCGGGTGGGGCGTGTTCGACGCCTATTTCAAGTCCGCCGGCGCCGACAAGCGGAGCCTCGTCTATCCGGTCTACAAATATTTTAAAATTATCGAATAACGGTCCCAAGCAAAGCCTTAATCGTCGAATATATCAGGCATATCAAAACGGGCTCTGGAATTAAGTCGCATGGCATGAACTGCGCGAAGCTCTATGTTCCCTAAATCAATGTTTGATCCTCGACCCTCGTTCGAAATAATGCGCGCGGGAAGCCCGACGGCGCTCGATGCGCCTGAAGCGCCTTATAATTTCCGAAGACGCGTTTTAAAACTTTGACTCATTGGCATTAATCCACCCTTCCCTCCTTGGGGAATCAAGGAGGGCCAAAAATGTACGCGTCTTCGGGATCGTGGGGTGGGAGGGTCTTGCGCGAAGGCGCAACGGGCGTTGGCGGGGTTCCGAGCGGTATATCCTGAGCGTCCCCGTTTGACAGGACGAGCGGGCTTCTTTTATAGTGAATCCGCTATGAATTGGGAAGACCTCGCCAAAGACTTATCGGTTCAAACGGATTCCAAGATCGTCCTCCTTGTCATCGACGGCCTGGGCGGGCTGCCCGTCCATGGAAAGACCGAGCTCGAGACGGCCCAGACCCGGAACCTCGACCGGCTCGCGATGCACGGCTGCTGCGGCGTCACCGACCCCGTCTTCATGGGCATCACGCCCGGGAGCGGCCCGGCCCACCTCGCCCTGTTCGGCTACGACCCCATCCGATACCAGCTCGGCCGCGGGATCCTCGAAGCGCTCGGCTCGGACGTCGAAGTGAAGGAAGGCGACCTCGTCGCCCGCGGCAATTTTGCCACGCTCAAGGACGGGCTGATCACAGACCGCCGCGCCGGCCGCATCCCGACGAGCGAATGCGAGCGGCTGTGCGCCCTTCTGAACGGCGACCTCGCCGAACGGCGCGACCCCGAGGTCACGCTCTACGCGGGGAAGGAGCACCGCTTCGTCGCCCGCTTCCGGACGGCGGGCCTCGCCGACCATCTGACCGACGCCGACCCCCAGAAAGACCACAAACCGCCCGTCCCGGCACAGCCCCGTCATCCCGACTCGGCCAAGGCCGCGGCCGTCATCAACGCCTTTATCGACGACGTCGTCAGGATCCTCGCCCGCGAACCTGTCGCGAACACGGCCCTCCTCCGCGGCTTCTCCGTCCAGCCGTCCATTCCATCGATGGCGGACCTCTATAAGCTCCGGCCGGCGGCCATCGCCAACTATCCGATGTACAAGGGACTGGCCAAGCTCCTCGGGATGAAAGCCTACAACGTCGGGCCGGAGACGTCGGAGCTCTTCGCCGCGCTCGAAGCCCACTATGCCGAACACGATTTCTTCTATGTCCATTACAAAAAGACGGACGCGGCGGGCGAAGACGGAGCGTTTGAGGCCAAGGTCCGGGCGATCGAGGAGGTCGACGCGCTTCTCCCCCGGCTCGAAGCCCTCAAGCCCGACGTCCTTGTCGTAACGGCGGACCACTCGACGCCCGCCCTGATGAAGGGCCATTCGTTTCACCCGAATCCATTCCTCCTCATCGCGCCGACGGCCCTTCCCGACGAGACAGGCGTCTTCACCGAGCGCGAGTGCGCCAAGGGCCTGCTCGGCCGGTTTCGGTCGATCTTCGCCATTCCGCTCATGCTCGCCCACGCCGGCAAGCTCAAGAAATTCGGCGCCTGATGGATCCTCAATCGCAGCTGAATAAGGCCGTCAAGGGACGAGCCTTCGGCTCGCCACTCGCCCGTGGCTTATATCCACGGGCGAGTACGGCGGAAGTGGATCCCCGGGTAAAACCCGGGGCCCCGGCCGCTGTCAAAAAACTCCTCCGGGCGGCGCCGATCGCCGCGGCCGTCCTTGCCACATCCGTTCTCCTGTCCTTCCCCGCTCCGGCCCAGGAGAACCTCGCCGAGGTCTATAACCTCCGCTATTTCACCCATCCCAACTTCACCCGGATCGTCGTCGACATCGGCGCTCTCCGGGAATACGCGCCGATGGAGAACCGAACGCCCAGCCTCATCTATGTCGACATCTTTCAGGCCCGTCTCAATCCGATCGTCCGCGAAGAAGCGATCCCGGCCCGGTGCGACTATATCAACCTCATCCGTATCACCCAGAAATCGCCGAGTACGGTTCGGGTCACGGCCGACGTGGACTTCAGCCGCGTCCGCCGCTACCAGGTTTATCACGTCTTCGACCCCTTCCGGATCGTGATCGACATCTACCCCCAGGACAAGCCCGCCGCAGCGCCGTCGGGCGGCGGGACGAAGCCGCCGCAGCCGGCCGGCTCGGGCCTCAGCTTCGCCCGTTCGCTCGCCCTCGGTGTCAAGACGGTCGTCATCGACCCCGGCCACGGCGGCACCGACCCGGGCTGCCTCGCCGCGTCCGGACTCAAGGAAAAAGACCTAGCCCTCGATATCTCGCTGCGCCTCAGGGACCTTCTCCGGGCCAACACCAAGCTCGACGTCATCCTGACCCGTGAGACCGACATCCTCGTCCCGCTCGAGACACGAACCGTGGTCGCCAACCAGAAGAAGGCCGACCTGTTCGTCTCGGTCCACATCAACGCCTTTCCGGACAAGAAGCGCCGCGGCATCGAGACGTTCTATCTCAACTTCAGCACCGACCCGGCGGTCAACGAGCTCGCGGCGCGGGAGAACGCGACGACGACCAAAACGATCGGCGAGATGGACAAGATCATCCGCAAGATCGTCCAGAACAGCAAGATCATCGAGTCCCGGGAGCTCGCTCAAAAAATCCAAGGAAATCTGGTACAATACCTCTCCCGGCAGAACGCGGACGTCAAGGACCTGGGCGCGAAAGGCGGCCCGTTCTGGACGCTGATCGGGTGCGAAATGCCGTCCGTTCTGGTCGAGGTTTCGCACCTGTCGAACGCCAAGGAAGCCGAGCGGTTGCGGAGCGATGTTTTTCGCCAGCAAATCGCCCGGGGCATCTACGAAGGCCTTGTCGCGTATTTGCAATCGCTCGGAAAAGGATAGACGAAGTATGAATCGACGCGATTTCCTAAAGGATATGGCGCTCGGCGGCGCGCTGCTTCCGGCCGCCCCGATGCTTCTCTCCCAAACCGCCAAAACGGCCGGCGGGCCCGACCTGGCTTTCGTCCAAGGCGATTCGCCCGCGGCCCTCACCAGGGAGGCCGTCAAGACGCTCGGGGGTATGAGCCGCTTTGTCGCGAAAGGCGACGTCGTCATGGTCAAGCCCAACATCGGCTGGGACCGGACTCCCGAGCTCGCGGCCTGCACCAATCCCGACGTCGTCAAAGCGCTCGTCGAGCTATGCCGCGAGGCTGGCGCGAAAAAGGTCGTCGTCATGGACAACACGACGAATCAGGCCCAGCGCTGCTACGTCCGGAGCGGGATCCAGGCCGCGGCAAAGGAGGCCGGCGCCGACGTCCCGTTCGTCAATCCGCGCCGGGTCAAGGCCATGGCCGTCAAAGGCGAATGGCTGAAGGACTGGGACATCATCCAGGACTTCATCGAGGCCGACAAGATCATCAACGTCCCGATCGCCAAGCATCACAGCCTCTGCCGGGTGACGCTCGGCATGAAGAACTGGCTGGGCGCGGTCGGCGACCCCCGCAACCAGCTCCACCAGAGGCTCGACGAAGCCGAAGTCGACCTGGCCGCGTTTTTCAAGCCCGTCCTGACCGTGCTCGACGCATACCGGATTCTGGTCCGGAACGGCCCGCAGGGCGGCCGTCCGTCCGATACCAAGCTCCTGAAGACGATCGTCGCGGGAACGGACTATGTCGCCGTCGACGCGATGGGCGCGTCGTTCTTCGAAATCCCTCCGGCCGAGCTCCCGTTCCTGACCCTGGCCAAAAAGCGCGGCCTGGGCGAGTTCGCCCTGGAGAAATTGCGCATTGAAAAGAGAACGGTCTAAGAAACACCGGGCCCTTCAGTTCGTCCGGGTCGCCGTCCAGGCTCTCTTTTTTGCCCTCTTCCTATATTTATTATTCGGGACGCATTTCGCGGGAAAAGATTATATCGGCGACGTCGAAGCCTTCTTCCATTTCGACCCGCTGCTCGCCATCGCGTCGGCCGTCGCCTCGCGGACGGCGTTCGCCGCGTTCGGCTGGGCCGCGTTGACGATCGTCGTCACGCTCCTCCTCGGGCGGGTCGTCTGCGGCTGGGTCTGCCCCCTCGGCGCCGTCCATCAGTTTTTCTCCTGGCTCTTCAAAAAGACGAAGCTTTTGAGGCCCCGGAAAGCCGTGACGGGCGGGCTTTGGTGGAAATATTTCGTCCTGACCTTCGTCCTGGTCAGTGCCGTCTTCACTCTAGATATCGTCGGCTTCTTCGACCCGTTGTCATTCCTTTATCGGACGGCGGCGACGAGCGTCGTCCCGGCCTTCGGCCACGGCTTCACGATGCTGACCGGGCTTGCGTATGACGCGCACCTCACCGGGCTGGGCGACGCGCTCACCCAGTTTTACGAGAAGCTCACGGTCAACGCGACGTTCCGGGGAGGGTTCATCATCGGCCTCATTTTCCTCGGCCTCGTCCTGCTCAATATGTGGAGGGAGCGGTTCTGGTGCCGATACGTCTGCCCCGCCGGCGCGTTCCTGGGCGTCGCCAGCCGGTGGAGCGTTTTCAAGCTGAAGGTGGATGAGGAGAAATGCATCAAGTGCAACTTGTGCACGCTCCACTGCGAGACGCAGGCCCATCCGTATCCGGAGAAGGACTGGAAAAACCCGGAATGTATCTATTGCGAGACCTGCGCCGCGATCTGCCCGACCGCGGCGATAACGTTCCCGGTCCGGCGGAAGGACGAGAAGGCGCCGGCCGTGGACCTGTCGCGCCGAAAGCTGCTTCTCGCCTCGTTTCTCGCGTTTTTCTCCGTGCCGTTCTTCCGGATCTCGCCAGCCGCGAAACGCGCCCACGAAAAACTCATCCGGCCGCCGGGCGCGTTGCCCGAGCCGGAATTCCTGAGGAAATGCGTCAAGTGCGGCGAGTGCATGAAGGCCTGTCCGACGAACGGCCTCCAGCCGGCCTTGGCCGAAGCAGGTCCGGAAGGCGTCTGGACGCCGGTCCTCGTCCCGAAGGTCGGCTATTGCGAATATTACTGCTCGCTCTGCTCCCAGGTCTGCCCGACCGGCGCGATCAAGGAGCTCGCGATCCCCGAAAAAACGACGGTCAAGATCGGCACGGCCTGGGTCAACAAGAACCGCTGCATCCCCTACTTTCTCGGCCGGCCGTGCATCGTCTGCGAGGAGCATTGCCCGACATCGCCCAAGGCGATCAAGTTCGTCATGGTCGAGACGAAGCTCCCGGACGGGACGGTCGCGACGCAGAAAGCGCCGGTCATCGACCTGGATTTGTGCATCGGCTGCGGGATCTGCGAGAACAAATGCCCGGTTATGGACGACCCGGCGATCTACGTCACGAGCGTCGGGGAGCAACGCTCGAAGGAAAACCAGTTCCTCCTCCAGGTCGCGCCCGGCAATAAATGAACGGCGGGGCGCGTTACGGTCTCCCGAATTCCGCTAACCATCCTTCAAAGGAGGCACGAATGCCAAGCCTACGACATCGGATGAAAGCGAATAATCTTGCGGTAGGACTGCTGGTTGCGTTCGTCCTCGGCTTTGTCGCCTTAAACGCGATGGGGCAGCTCGGTGTCAATCTCACGGAGCCGAACATCGCGGCGGCGATCGACAAGATCTTCGCCGGCTACGACAAAACGACGACGCCCGGATGCGCCCTGGGCGTCTGGAAAGACGGGAAGATCATCTACACCCGCGGGTACGGCATGGCCAACCTGGAATACAACGTTCCGATTACGGCCGACACCGTTTTCGAGGCGGGCTCGGTCTCCAAGCAGTTTACGGCCGGCGCCATCGAGATCCTGTGCCGGGAGGGAAAGCTCGCCCTCGGGGACGACATCCGGAAATACGTTCCGGAAGTCCCTCCCTTCGGGCCCGTGATCACGATCCGGCATCTCCTGACCCACACAAGCGGCATCCGGGACCAGTGGGGCTTGTTGAGCGCGGCCGGACGGCCGACGGGACGTGCCGTCCACACCCTGGATGAGATCCTCGACCT
>JBGOYP010000132.1:0-6593 GCA_041479785.1 Candidatus Aminicenantia bacterium
AGAGAACCGGGGATTGTTTTAATGGGTTCGTCATCGCGAAATACGCTCGCCGGAAATGTCATTACTGCGGGTTTTCGCGGCTTGATGCTTCACGGCGCCGCGAATAATAATAGCATCCAAGACAATTCGTTTTCCGCGGAAATGGAAGAAGACGTCGTGATTGATCAATCATTCGGGAACGTTATTCATCATAATAATTTTATGGGAAATAAGCGTGGGTATGACAATGGAGCCAACTCCTGGGACGACGGGAGTGCCGGCAATTACTGGGGACTTTTTGCCGGAGGGAATTCATTTGCCATTCCACCCAATGGCTCGGATCGGTATCCTTGGGCCGCTCAAATTCCCATCCCCACCGTCGATGTCCCGGCATTGACGAATGTTGAAATGAATGATCCCGCGCTCTCTCCTTCCTTGACAATTACGAACGAAGCGACTTATGAAAACCAAACCCTGACTTTCGGGTCTCTCATCATCGAAGGAAAATTGACACTCAATAATGTCAATATATTGGTCGATGGAGGTTTTGATGATGGAGGGATCATCGTAAAGCCCGGAGGCTCTCTTTCCATCAACAACAGTTCGATTCGTCCGACGGAATCGGGAGGGGGATATCTATTTCAGGTCAACGAAGGTTCGACCTTTATTCTAAAAAACAGCACGGTGAAAGGCTCCGGTTTTTATTATGGAGGAGATTGGGGAGGAATATATATCAAAACCGACGGAGTTATTATCGAGAATAATCTCATCTCGGATAGCTTCCGCGGCCTTACGATCTGTCCACCGGCCCGGGGAAATCACCTGATTACCGGCAACACATTTCAAGGATGCCATGAGGGAATAAGTCTCGATAGCCAAGCTGACAGCCAAGTTACCAATAATAAAACCGATCATTGTATCGGAGGAGGGATCATCGTTATGGGGGGGGCCGGGATCAGCGTGAATGACAATCAAACCCTGTATATTTGGACCGGGGCGGGGATTATCATAAACGGAGGCACATCTCATACGATTATGCGAAATACAGTTACCAGTCTGCGGGCGAGGTGGGGGATTAGTATATCCGGGGATGGTCATCATCTAGTTGCGGATAATATAATTTCTTCAATTGAATATTGAATATTATTCTATTCGTCCTCGATCGAGCGAGCGCTCAAGGAAAGCCGTTCTTTTTCTTCAAGCTCCAGGGGAGGTTCCGGCACCTCAAACCCGAGCATCTCCAGGCGATCCAGGCCGAGGTGGACCGCCAATGGGCGCGGCTCCTCAAGAAGTGCGAGGGGTGAGCTCGGCAAAAAAACAAGCCCGCTTTCGGTTCGCCTTGACTTCGCTTTTTGGCCGGGGATATGATGATTTCTTAAGAGGGATTGAGGGGACGAGCAGAGGAGGTAGCTTTTCATGAAATTCATCAAATCCGTGTTGTTAGCGCTGGCGTTCATGGCGAGTCTGATACCCGTTGCGGCCGGTCAAATCGCAACTGCGGACAAGGACAATCCATTTTTCTCACCCTACAAGACTCCTTTGAACACCCCTCCGTTCAGCATGATCAAGACCGAGCATTTCCTTCCGGCCATCAAGGAAGGCATTCGCCGCCAGCAGGCCGAGATTGATGTCCTCGTGAATAATCCGGCGGCACCGACGTTTGCCAATACTCTAACTCCGTTTGATGCCGGCGGGCAGCTTTTATCCGAAGTGAATGGGGTTTTCGGGGCGCTGCAGGGGGCCGATACGACCCCCGTCATCCA
This sequence comes from Candidatus Aminicenantia bacterium, assembly GCA_041479785.1. Lineage (GTDB taxonomy): Bacteria > Acidobacteriota > Aminicenantia > Aminicenantales > UBA4085 > JBGOYP01. Next base: position 1,743 of record JBGOYP010000132.1, read on the forward strand.
AGCCGTCGCCAAAGAGGCGGCGCCGCTGATGGCGGCTCATAACGACAACATTCGGTTGAACGAAAAACTCTTTTCCCGCATCAAGGCGGTCTATGACACGCGCGCCAAGCTGAAGCTTACGCCGGAGGAGCAGTTCCTCCTGGAAAACACCTACCGCGATTTCGTGCGCGGAGGAGCCCTGCTGGATGAAAAGCGAAAAGCCCGGCTCCGGGAGCTGAACCAGCAGCTGGCCTTGCTGTCTCTTAAATTCGGGGATAACCTGCTGGCCGAAACCAATGAGATCAAGCTCGTTCTCGAGAGCCGTGGCGATTTGGCCGGCCTGCCTCCGGCCGTCGTGGCCATGGCCGAGGAGACGGCCAGGCAGCTGAAGATGCCCGGCAAATGGGTTTTCACCGTCCAGGTGCCGAGCATGACGCCTTTCCTGCAGTCATCGACGAAGCGGGAATTGCGGGAGAAGCTATATCGCGGCTACACGACGCGCGGCGATCGCGGCAACGACAGAGATAACAAGGGCATCGTCCGCCAGATCGTCGACCTGCGCTGCGAGAAGGCCAACCTGCTGGGATATCCGAGCCATGCCGCCTTTGTCGTGGAAATCAATATGGCCAAGACGCCGGCCGCCGTCAATGCTTTCCTCAAGAGATTATGGGACCCGGCGCTGGCCCGGGCAAAGGCGGAATTGGCCGAAATGCAGGCCATCATCGACCGCGAAGGCGGCAAATTCAAGTTAGCCCCTTGGGACTGGGGGTACTATGCCGAAAAGCTGCGCCAGGAAAAATACGCCCTGGATGATTCGGTCCTGCGCCCCTATTTCAAGCTCGAGAACGTCCGTCAGGGGATTTTCGCCTTATGCGAAAAGCTGTACGGCTTGAAGTTCATCGAACGGCGCGACATCCAGGTCTATAACCAGGAAGTCCAAGTGTTTGAGGTCCGCGAAGCCGACGACCGTTATGTGGGAGTCCTGTACATGGATTTTCATCCCCGGGCCAGCAAGCGCGGCGGCGCCTGGTCGGGAGCGTTCCGGCGCGAGTTTTATGACAACGACCGGCGCGTGGCGCCCCTCTCGACCATCACCTGCAACTTCACCCGCCCGACCGCCGACGCCCCCTCGCTTCTGAGCGTTGAGGAAGCCAAGACGTTCGCCCACGAATTCGGACATTCGCTGGCGACCCTGCTCTCAAACAGCGCTTTCCGCGGTCGCTCCGTGCCCCGGGACGCCGTTGAGCTTCCCTCGCAAATCATGGAAAACTGGATGCTGGAACCGGAGCTTCTCTCCCTATACGCCAAACACTATCAGACGGGCGCCGGCATCCCGTCCGAACTCGTCCAAAAGCTTCGGAACAGCAGCCTGTTCAACCAAGGCTTCGAGACCGTCGAATACTTGGCGGCTTCGATTCTCGACATGAAATGGCACGAAAAGATCGGGCTTCAGCCCGGTCTCGATGTTAACATCTTCGAGAACGAAGCGATGACCGGCATCGGCCTGATCCCGGAAATCACGCCCCGCTACCGGAGCACATACTTCAACCATATTTTCAACGGGGGCTATTCCGCCGGTTACTATGTTTACATTTGGGCCGAGCAGCTGGATGCCGACGCCTTCGAGGCCTTCAAGGAAAAAGGGCTGTTCGACAAGGCGACGGCCCTTTCGTTCCGGAAAAACATCCTCGAGAAATACGGAGCCCTGGACCTCATGACTCAGTACATTGCCTTCCGCGGCGCCGAGCCGAAGATCGATCCGCTGCTAAAGCGCCGCGGCCTGCTGAAATGAGGGGCGGACGGGGAGCCATTATTTTCTCGAATGAAGGGCGATGCGATATCCTTCCGGGTCCTGGAAGACCCCTAGACAACCTAGACGGAACGAAGTCAACGTGGCGCCGGTTTAATTTTTCTTAAAAACCAGATCGCGGACGGGGTCGCTGGCGATGATGAAGCCGGTCACCCGGTTTTGCCCGTCCCGCTGGAAGATCATCATCGGGATAATGCGTGAGCTTGTGGCAAAATGATCTTTTTCGTCTGGCGCCAGCCGGATTTCGTTTTGCCCCGGGGCCGTAACGATCAGCGTATCGCCGCGCAGCTCAACGGCATAGCGGAGATTCAGCTCGTCATTGAAATAGGCGCCAGCAAACTCCTGCAGCTCTCGGGGAGTCGGCTTGACTAGCATAATCTTCGGGGCAATCTGCTCGACTCCGCCCTGCTTCCAGACAAACTGCTGGGCCTTCCCTTCCTTGTTCGTAGAAAAAGTGATCCTGGCATCGGCGATAGCCAACAGGAATTCGGTTTCCGACAGGGCGGTCAGCGGTAATTTCGCCCCGGGAACAGCCAAGCTCAACTGGTCGCCCGCGAGGCTGATCGAAAAGACCTGGCCCGGCGCGATCCGGTAATCGCCGACGTAGGCGTCCAGCTTTTCCGGCTTGACCTTGACCGCCTTTTGAACCGCGACCGGCGGACCCTTCTTCACCGGTACGGCAATAGGAGGAAGGTAAGCCTCGATGATGTCCTGGACGAATCCGTCCACCGGAGTATAGTCCCAATTGGCGAGCACGGCGAAACCGAATTTCAGGTCGGGGAAATAAACCAAGACCGCCCCGGAGCCGGCCCATTGCCCCGTTTGCGATATCTGCCGCCGTCCCGGTCCGGCATCGACGTTCAAGCCATAGCCGAAGCCCGAGCTCCGGCCGTTGTTCAGCCGGCCGGCCGCGAACATCTTGGCAAAGATATCTTGACCGCCCACCTTGCCGGTCTCCAGGTTGAGCAGCCACTTGGCCAGGTCGGAGATCGAGGTAAAAAGCGAATGCGACCCGACGAGCGACAGATTGTCGATGCCCTTCAGGTATTCCCGCCGGGTGAAGTTATAGCTGAAGGCCTGGTCGTCAAAGATCGAACGATAGTTGTCGCGAAACTGGGTTCTGGTCATTTTCAAGGGCTTGAAAATATTTTCCCAAGCCCAGTCGGAGAACGGTCGGCCGCTGACGCGCCTGATCGTTTCGGCCAGCAGGTCGTAATTGGTATTGGAGGACTGGAAGCGGTCGCCGGGGGGAAACGCCAGTTGCTTCTGGGCTTTGATGATTTTCAGCACCTGCTCGAAGGTGACGTCCTCTTTGTCCCGGCCGCTCAGCTGGAGCACGGACAGCCAGTCCCGCAGTCCGCTGGTTTGATAGAGCAGGTGGCGGACCTTGACCGGGGTCCCGAAATCGGGGATTTCCGGGATATATGTCCGGACATCGGCGTCCAACGAAAGCTGACCCTGTTTCTCCAGCAAGGCGACGGCCATTCCCACGAACGGCTGCGCCACGGTGGCGATATTGAAGACCGTATTCGGGGTTATGGCGACGCCGTGCTCCTGGCAGGCCAGGCCGAACACTTTCTGATAAACGACCTGGCCTTCCTGAACAACGACCACGGCAAAACCGGGCTGGTCCAGCCGGTTCCAAAAATCGAAGAGCTTGTCCATCTTTTCGCTCGGCGACAGAGTTTTTTCTTTTTTTTCGACGCTTTGGCCAAAGACGAAAAGCGGCAGCAGGATCAAACACGTCGCGGCCCGCAGCCTGATTTTTGTCATTGGTCCCTCCCGAACAAATCCTGACGGACGGAATTTCGATCCAAAATCATCACCGGCTCCATCTTAAGGAAAGACCGATCGTTTTTCAATACAATTAGGCGTGAACGGAGTCCTCCGTTTTTGAATTCTTTTCCAAATCTGCTAGTATATGAGCCGCTAGAGGAATGATCGCCTGGCCCATGATGAAACGCCTTCCGGCTCTCGCCGGTTTCGTTTTTTTTAGTCTATCGATCAGCTTGATGGGGATGCCCGCCATGCCGGAAAAAATCAACGATTTTTATCGAATATTGCCCGAAACCATCGCCGGCTGGAAAAAAGCCGGTCCGCCCCCATTGTACACTCCCGGGAATCTGTCGACCTACATCGACGGCGGCGCCGAGCTCTACCTCTCCTACAACTTCAAAAATGCCCTGTCGTTGAAATACAAAGATACAGCCGATAACGAGATCGTGGTCGACATCTTCGACATGGGCTCCGCCCCCGATGCCTTCGGCGTCTTCGCCCATTCGCGGGAAACGATCGACGACCGTTTCGGCCAGGGTTGCGAGTATGCCGCCGGCCTTCTGACTTTCTGGAAAGACCGCTATTACATCTCGATCCTCGCCTATCCGGAAACGCCGGCAAAAAAAGAGGTCGTTTTCCAACTGGGCCGGGCGATCGACGGCGCGATCAAGAGCGAGGGCGTCCTCCCCCCGATCATCGCCCTGCTTCCGGCGGAAAACCTGCTCCCCGAGACCGTTCACTATTTTCACCACTATATTTGGCTGAACAGCTTCTATTTTGTCTCCAATGAAAACGTCTTGAACATCGGCAACGATACGCCTGCGGCTCTGGGCAAATACCGGCAGTCCGGCGCCGCATTTTTCCTGCTGCTGGTCCGCTACCCCGATGCCGCCAGGGCCGAAGCGGCCGCCGTGCAATTCCGGAAAAAGCTTCTGGAGGGCGCCGCGGATGGGCTGAGCCGGACGAAAGAGGGCCGCTGGACGGGCCTGCGGTGCCGGAGCGATTTGGTCAGCATCGTTTTCAACGCCCCGGATGCGCCGACCATCCGGGCCATGCTCGCCAAAATCAAGGAATGACAGGGAGGGAAAGATGACGCCGGGAAAACGGATCAGCAGACGGCAGTTCATCGTAGGGGCTTCGGCCGCCGCCCTCGGGACGAGGCTGCGGCTCTCTGGACAGGAAACGACCGCTCCGAGCAAGAGTGCCAAGAGCCGTGTCGTCCTGGTGCGCGACCTCAACGTCCTGGACGAGAGCGGCAATCCCAAATACGCCGTGGTCCAGGAGAT